>CALAED010000594.1 GCA_937891035.1 uncultured Thermomonosporaceae bacterium
CTGATTTGGGTTGTCGGCGTGTATATCCAGCTTCAGATCGTCTACTGCCTGTGGCTACGCAGCCAGCCGGTGATCGACCTTTGTCTGGTGTCCACGGGATTCGTGCTGCGCGTGGTCGCCGGAGCCGTAGCGACCGACGTACCGCTGTCCTCTTGGCTGCTGTTCGCCACCGCATTCGGCTCGCTATTTATGGTGAGCGGCCGTCGATACGCAGAGATGAGCCTGCGCGAACAAGGCAAAAAGCATACGCGCACCAGTCTGGAGCGGTATACCTCCTCTTACATCCGTTTCGTCTGGTCGGGCTCGGCCATCATGTCGATCCTGGCGTACCTGACGTGGACGTCGCAGAGTCTCCCGCGGACGAGTCCGCTGTACTCCGGCGTTGCGGCGGCATTGTTCATCATCGCCATCTTGAGATATGCGCTCGACGTCGATCGCCGCGGTGCCGGAACCCCCGAGAACATCGCGTTCAGCGACCGCGGCCTCCAGGCACTCGCGTTCCTTTGGCTGGTGTTCATGGGCTTGGCTGTCTATTCCTGATTTCGGTGACATTTTTTGATGGTGCTTCGTCCGGGATCACGCTCCGTATAGTGGAGGTTTCCATGCGTAGCAGTGTAATCGTGCCCATATTCCAATCTCAGACGGTGCTGACGCTCTTCCTGAGGTCGATGCGGCTAACCGTCGAGCCGGCCACACAATTGATTCTGGTCAATGATGGTTCCGGCCCCGAAGTGAGCGAGTTGATCGAGGAGTTCGCCCGAACGATCAAATCGGAGAAAGCCGGCGCGGTAACCGTCACGACCATCCATAACCAGCGCCCCCGCGGCTGCGGCCAAGCCCTCAACCAGGGCCTGGCCATCGCCGACGGCGATCACCTCTTCTTCGTCGACTCGGACCTGATCCTGCAATCCGGTTGGCAGTCAGGGATGCTACGAACCCTGAGCGACTACCCCGACGCGGGGATGACCGCGGGGGTACTGCTGTACCCGCAGACCGGCGGTGTGCAGCACTGCGGCATCTCGTTCGGGGAAACGCTCGGCAGGCACCTGTACCTCAACGCCAGGCCGGCCGACCTGCCGGACTCCCCGTACACGGTCCCCTTGGCCGCCTTCGCGTTGTTCGCGATGACCTGGCAGGTGAGGGATGCGGTCGGATTGTTGGACGAGCGGTACTTCAACGGGTACGAGGACTTCGACTACCAGATGCGGGCGAGGATGCTCGGGTACCGCACGGTGATCGACCCGAAAGTCACGTCGTATCACTGGGAACGGCGCAATGGCGTGCACCGGGCGGGCAACCGCAAGAACAACCTGGCTCGGTTCTGGAAGTCCTGGGGCGCGTACATCGAGAACGACATCACGGCGCGGTTGCTGGACAGGCTGCGTGAGCGCGCCGCCGACCTCCGTCAATTCGTGCCGGTGGACCTGGCGGAGACGCGAACCGAGGCGGCCGACTTCTGGCGGGCTCTTTCCGACGCGGCGGAGATCGACCGGCACTGCGTGCTCGACTACTCCACAAAGGTGGACGGCGCGCAGCCCGTTCTGTTGCCGCAGATCCTGCCGGTCGAGCTGCTTACCGAACCACGGCCGTTGCTGATCCTGGTCGAGAACTTCGTCCGCCTCTTGGACAACCGGATGTGGCTGGCACAGCGCCTGGAGAGGCAGTCGGCCGATGTCGTCATCGACCTGCACGGCAACGCCATAGGGCTCGCGGACCTGCACTCGAGCTGCTGGCCCGGGAGCAAGGTTCGATGACGAACATCCAAACGGGCGTCACATCCGAAACGCCGAGCCTCGCCTGGCTCGCCGAGGTCGAGAGGATCATCCCGGCGGGCTGCAGCACTTTGGCCAAAACACCGCGGCGATTGTTACCGGGTCGCGGCGCGATCGTCGCGGCGCGGGCCAAGGACGCCGAGTTCACCGACCTCGACGGCCGTACCTGGCTGGACTGCGAGATGGCCATGGGCACCGCGACCTGGGGGCACGCCCGGCCCGAGGTCGAGGAAGCCGTAATCGCCCAGTTGCGGCGTGGGACGTCCTTTTCGGTTGCCGATCGCCTCGAACTGACGCTGGCGCAACGGCTCCTGGCCAGGTTCGGGGTCTACGAGTCGGTGAAGTTCGCCAAGAGCGGCGCTGACGCGGTAACCGGAGCCGTGCGCATCGCCCGCGCCACGACCGGACGCGATCTCGTGGTGGCGACCGAGTACCACGGGTGGCACGATTGGGCCGCTCCGGCGCACTACTCCGCAGGCCATGCCGCGCTCGGCATCCCGCGGGCCGTGTCGGCGTTGACCCTCACCTGCCCGCCGGGCGACCCCCAGCGGTTGGTTGATGTGCTGCGCCGGCACCCCGGCGCCATCGCCGCGGTGGTGCTGTGTCCGAACCGCTGGTCGGCCGACCACCTCAGGACGGTCGTGGAGGAAGCGCGGTGCCACGGTGCGGTGGTGATCTTCGACGAGGTCACCTCCGGCATGCGCACGGGCAGGCGGGCGACCTGCGGCGAGGTCGATGTCTGGCCGGACCTCCTGTGCATCTCCAAGGGCATGGCCAACGGCCTTCCGCTCGCGGGGCTCCTCGGCGACCGCCGGCTCGTGATGCGCGGCGAGGACGTACGGATGAGCAACGCCCATTCCAGCGAGTCACTGGCCTTCGCCGCTGCTTTGGCCTGCGAGGAACTTCTGGGTGCTGCCCCAGCGTGGCCTTCTTGGCGCTCGCGGACCAACACCATGATCGACACCCTGCGATCCCGTATCGCCGAACTCGGACTGACCGGGCGGGTCGAGATGCGAGGCGACTACTCGAGCTTCTCCCTCGGGACGCCCGGCGCGAGGGACTTTTGGACCGACCCGTTCCGCGCGCATGTGCTGGAGAACCTCGCGGACCGGCACATCTTCACCAAGGGATATTTCGTCTTTTCGGACCGGCACACACCTGCTCAGCTCGACGAGGTCGAGCGGGCGATCGACGCCGCCCTGACCAATTACTGACACCCCCAATTGACTACTGACACCTCCCAAGTGAACCGAGGGCAGCAAATGCGAGCACTGATACACGCAGGCAAGGGTCGGATGGACCTCGTCGATGTCGAGGAGCCCTTCTGCGGGGCGTCCAACGATGTGAAAGTCCAGATCGCCATGACCGGCATCTGCGGCACCGACCACAAGATCCTCGCGGGCAAGCTTGCGGTAGCCGAAGAGGGCACCGTACTCGGCCACGAAGGCGTCGGCACGGTGGTCGAGGTCGGCGACAACGTGACCCACCTCAAGGTCGGCGACCGCGTCATCATCAACCCCACCCAGTCCTGCGGCACCTGCCGCAACTGCCGGCTGGGCGCCTACTGCTACTGCTTCGACTTTGACGACCACCAGGTCGGCTTCACCCTCGCCGGCACATTCGCCGAGTACTTCGTCGGCAAGGCGCAATACATCTATCCGATACCTGCGGGGATGAGCTGGCAGGTCGCGACCCTGATCGAACCGCTAGGCTGCTCGCTCAACAGCGTCCTGAAGTCGGACCTGCAGCCGCACGAGTCCGTCCTGGTGATCGGCTCTGGTCCCATCGGCCTGCTGTGCCAGACCATCACCCGCAGGTTGAGCCGGCTCACCGTGGCGACCGAGCCAAACGCGTTCCGCCGCGAGTTCGCCGCCAGTGTCGCCGACTACGCGCTGCACCCCGACGAGCTCACCCCGCAGACCGTCGCGGACCTCACGGGCGGCAAGAAGTTCGATGTGGTGATCGACGCGGTCGGCAACCAGCTGACCACGGCGCTTGAGGCCGTCGCCAAGGGCGGCCGGGTGGTGCCGATGGGCTACGACGACACCTACCGGGCCGAGGTGCAGCCCACCAGGCTCATCGACGACGGGCTGAGCATCATCGCCGCCGTGCCGCTGCACGATGCCATCGGCCCGGCCATCGACTTCGCGGCCGGGCTGCCGGAGCTGGCGAAGCTGGTGACCACCGAAGTCGACATGGCCGACTTCCGCGACGCCTTCGAGCAGACCATGGGCGTCGACCTGACGACCGGGCAGAAGGTCGATGTCAAGGCCGTCAAGGCCGTGATCCGTTCATGAAGCGTCGAAGCTATGTGGCCACTCTCCACCCCAACGCCCGGTACTGCATCTACACAGAGCCGCTCTGGGCGATCTTCGGCACGGCCGCGCTGTACTACGCGACGCTGTATATGGAGAGCGTCGGCCTGAGCACATTGGCCATCGGAGCGATCGTCTCAGCCAACCTGTACGTCGCGTTCATGTTCCAGCTCGTGGCCGGCGCCGTGACCGACCGTATGGGCAGGCGCCGAGCCACCTTCTGGTTCGACGTGACCTCCTGGGTCATCCCCATGTTCGTTTGGGCGTTCAGCAACAACACCTGGATGTTCCTCATCGGCTATTTGCTCAACGCCTCATCCAAGATCGTCAATGTCTCGTTCTGGCTGCTCGCCTCGGAGGACAGCCCACAAAAAGACAGGCCACGCATCTTCGCCGCCATCAAGGTGGTGATCATGTTCGCCGGGCTGCTGGTTCCGATCGTCGGATTCGCGATGGACAGGTACGGCACGGTGCCGACGCTACGCGTGCTGTTCTTCGTCGGCGGGCTCGCCATGCTGCTGCACAACTGCCTGCGCCACCACTACACCGTCGAGACGCAGGCGGGCGTCGAGGCCATGGAGCGCCACGCGGGCACGCGTTTGATGCGACGCGTGCTCGACAGCGGGAAGCTGCTGTGGGCGGCGGGACGGCACACCGCACTACGCCGCCTGATCTTCATGTACATGTTGAGCTTCATCGCCTTCCAGCTCAACATCTTCCTGGCCGTGTATCTGACCAAGAGCCTGGACTACAGCCCGATCGTGGTGGGCACGGTGCCGGCCATCGGCGCGATCACCGCATTGTTCTCATACGCCGTCGTCATGCCATGGGCAACCAGCCGGTTCCCAGCGACCGCCATGGCACGGTGGTCGCTCGTTGCCAGTTGCGCCGGTTGGTTGCTCTTCCTGGCGCTCGGACCGGGGAACCTCACGTTGCTGTTCGTCTGCACCGTACTCACTTCGGGGGGCCCGTTCCTCGTCGAGTCCTACCGCGACGCCATTGTGGTCGGCAGTGTGCACCCGGACGAGCGAGCCACATTCTTCGCGGCCGTGCAGACCTTCACCGCGGTGATGTCCATCCCGACCGGATACCTGGCCGCGGTGATCTTCGAATCTCGGCCGCTGTTGTTGTTCGGCGCGATCGCCGCGCTCTACGTGGTCGCCACAGCGTGCACGTTCGGCAGACACTCGACCTACCAAGCCGATGCCCGGCTCATACCGCTGGGGAACCGATCGGATACGGTGGCGGCGCCGTGACCGAGCGAGTTCGAGCACTGGTGCTCGACTTCGACGGACTCATCGCTGACACCGAGGTGCTGTGGCTGGCGGTGCTCACGGAGCTCTACCGGTCCAAGTCACAAGAGCTGTCATACGACCGTTACGTCGAGTCCATTGGCGGCACCCGGGACGACTTCGATCCGTTCGAGGACCTGGCCACAAGGTGCGGCACGATCGGCGCGGCGGAGTTGGAGGCCCTTGGGCAGCGCCTGTTCAGGACCTGGATGGCGCACGAAGCGCCGCTGCCCGGGGTCCGGCGGCTGGTGACGAAGGCGAAGCGGCGTGGCCTGGCGCTCGCCGTCGCGTCGAGCTCCAAAGCGGCCTCCGTGGTGCCCTACCTGCGGCAATTCGGGCTGCACCACTTATTCTCCGTGGTCGTCACCGCGGAGGACGTCGCCCGGACCAAGCCGGCGCCCGACCTCTACCTGCTGGCGGCGCAGCGGCTCGGAGTGGACGCGTGCGACATCGTGGCCTTCGAGGATTCCAGCCGAGGCGTGCGAGCGGCTAAGGCGGCCGGCGCATTCTGCGTGGCCGTGCCACACATCTTGTCGAGGCCGCACGACTTCGCCGCCGCCGATCTCCGCCTCGACTCATTGAGCCTATGCGACCTTGACCGTCTGTTAACGCGAACAATGCGACGCCCTCGTACTGCAACGCCGGTCAAACGGATGGACGATCATCCACTGGCAGCGCAGGAACCGAACAATCCAGGCCAAGTGACAGCTGTCTTGCCTCTCACCATAAGGAACTCTGGCGGATCGCCGCAGGCACGGAAAGGCCGGCCGCGCCATGGATGACACGACCGTCGTTCACCTGCTGCGACACGGCGAGGTAGAGAACCCGGAAGGCGTCCTGTACGGGCGGCTGCTGGGCTACCACCTCAGTGAGGACGGCGCGCTCATGGCGAAGGCGGTGGCCAAATGGCTCACCGGGCGGGACGTGACGGCACTGTTCTCCTCGCCGCTGGAACGGGCGCAGGAGACCGCGGCGCCGATCGCCGAGACGTTCGGCCTCACCGTGATCACCGACGACCGGCTGATGGAGGCGGCCAACAACTTCGAGGGGGCCAGGTACCAGCTCGAGAGGGCCAGGTTCGGGCTCGGCGCGCCGGCGCTCAACCGACCCTCGACCTGGGTGCTGCTGCGCAATCCGTTCCGGCCCTCCTGGGGCGAGCCGTACCAGCGCATCGCGGCGCGCATGCTGGCCGCCGCCACCGCGGCCCGCGAGGCCGCGCGCGGTCACGAGGCGGTCTGCGTCAGCCACCAGCTACCGATCTGGGTCGCCCGCCGCAAGGTGGAGGGCGTCCGGCTGTGGCACCACCCGGCGCGGCGGCAGTGTGCGCTGGCCAGCCTCACCAGCTTCACCTACGAGGGAGATCGCCTTGTCTCGGTGTCGTACCGCGAGCCCGCGGTCAGCATTCAAGGGGACCTCAATCGCCGACCCAGTGTGCCCGGCGCGTGAGGCACGATAGCGCCGAGTACTACAGCTCGTAGGAGGAGTAGAAGGAGAAACCTCAGACCCGCGTGGGGAAACGGCCCGTACAGACCAGCTCATCGGCGTACGAGCGGGCTGATCCCGAACGCCGTAGCCGCAGTCTCCGTCTGACGGTGGCTGGGCAGGAGTCGTCGTGGACGACAGCAGGCATGCGACGCTCAGCCTGCTCGACAAAGCCGGCGTCGCGCCGAATGTCATCAGCAAGTGGGCGGGCACGCCACGCCCAGATTTTCAAGATCAGTTAGCTGCGTGACAAAAGTGAGACAGGATGTCCTAGATGATCTTCACGAGCTCGTCTCTGAGATCTGAATATCAGCTCTGACCTGCGCCTATGGTGATGGGCTCGGAGGAACCTCAACCTCCGGCCTCCGTCAGTTAATCAGATGGTCGAAATCACCGTCCTTCGCGCCGCCGATGAAGGCCTCGATCTCCGCCCGCGAGTACACCAGTACCGGTCCGTGGGGGTCGCGGGAGTTGCGGATCGCGATGCCACCGTCCGGAAGCTCAGCCATCTCGACACAGTTGCCACTCGGATTGCTCCGGCGGCTCTTTTGCCAGACGAGTCCCGACAAATGGGACACCAGACTCATCTTTGCCCCTCTTTGGCAGTCCACTCAGACGCCGTGCACGTGCATCCGTCATTGCAGACGCTCTTGCATCTGCAACGAGTAGAGAGCAAGATAGCCCACACGCACCGTCAACGCCGATACGCACCCACAGGGTTTGCAATGATCGCTAACCGAGCAGGTCGCTACGTCTCCTCCTCCGTGGATGAGGCGTGGCTCACGGCCCTCGATCTTGACCCCCAGGCGTGGCCTCGAACGCAGGCGGCTCCATCCGCGAGCGGCCAGCGGATCGCCCGGCGGGCCCTTCGCCCCAACCTCGGCTCGCCCAAGACGGCGCGCGAGTTCACCAGGCGGACCTTCAGCGCCTGGAGTCTCGACGGCCTATACAACGACGTCGTGGTCGTCGTGTCCGAGCTGGTGACCAACGCCCTGTGCCATGGCCTGAG
>CALAED010000595.1 GCA_937891035.1 uncultured Thermomonosporaceae bacterium
GATGTCGCACAGGTCGCGGTAGTGCGTCTCCAGCGTCTCCATGATCTGGAGCAGCCGGTCGTAGGATTTCTTGTCGAGGCGCTCGAGGTCGGCGAGCGGCACCGTGTTGCGGATGCCGGCGACGACGTCCTCGCCCTGGGCGTTTTGCAGGTAGTCGCCGTACACCCCCTGCTGGCCGGAGGCGGGGTCACGGGTGAAGGCGACGCCGGTGCCCGAGTCCAGGCCGACGTTGCCGAACACCATGGCCATAACGTTCACGGCGGTGCCGAGGTCGGCCGGGATGCGCTCCTGGCGGCGGTAGAGGATCGCCCGCGGCGCGTTCCACGACTCGAACACCGCGCGGACGGCCATGTCCATCTGCCGGCGGGGGTCGGTGGGGAAGTGCTCGCCCGTCTGCTCGTGGACGATGCCCTTAAAGGTGTCGACGAGGCCGCGGAAGTCCGCGGCGTCCAGGTCGAGGTCGTTCTTGGTGCCCTTGGCGTGCTTGGCCGCCTCCAGCGCCTCCTCGAACAGATCGCCCTCGATGCCGAGCACCGTTTTGCCGAACATCTGGATCAGCCGACGGTAGGAGTCCCAGGCGAACCGCTCGTTGCCCGCCTGCTTGGCAAGGCCGTGCACGGACTCGTCGTTCAGGCCGATGTTGAGGACGGTCTCCATCATCCCCGGCATGCTGAACTTCGCGCCCGAGCGAACGCTGATGAGCAAGGGGTCGTCGGCCTGGCCGAGTCGTTTGCCCATCGCCTCCTCGAGCTCAGTAAGGTGCTCGTTGATCTCTGTATCAAGACCTTCGGGTACATCCCCGTGTTCCAAGTAGTGTCGGCACGCCTCGGTTGTAATCGTGAAACCGGGAGGCACAGGGAGCCCGAGATTGGTCATCTCGGCCAGGTTTGCCCCCTTACCTCCGAGAAGGTCCTTGAGGTCTTTGTTTCCCTCTGTGAAACCGAACACGAACTTCGACATGAGGACCTCCCCTATGGCGACATGGATAGTGATCGAGGTAAAGGAGCCGGTTCGTTGGCACCTGCCACTGCCGGACTGTACCCGCCTCGAGATCGACCCGTCGGCACTAGGTCGACAGATGTCGGTTCTTGCACGTCAAAGCCATGAAATTGAGCAATGCGGCCTTGTCGGCCGGCACGGATCAATACCGTTGAACCCTATACGGCCAGGCGAGAGGAGTCTTACCCGCTATGTCCATGGGGAATGAGCACGTTATGCGCCCGTTCGAGGCGGAGACAGCCGGTGCGGAGCCCTTCGCTCCGATCGCCGACTACGGCTTTCTCTCGGATTGTGAGACAACCGCCTTGGTGGCGCCCAGCGGCAACGTCGAGTGGATGTGCCTGCCGCGAATGAACTCACCCAGCGCCTTCGGATCGATCCTTGACCGCGACGCCGGATATTTCCGGATCGGCCCGGCCGGCGTCGAGGTGCCGGCCGCGCAACGGTACATTCCCGGCACCCTGGTTCTGGAGACCACGTGGTGGACCAACGGCGGATGGCTCGTCGTCACCGACGCGCTGCTCATCGGCCCCTGGCATCACGAAAGCGAGCGGTCCCACACGCACCGGCGGGCGCCCACCGACTACGACGCCGACCACGTTCTGTTGCGCATGGTGCGCTGCGTCAACGGCCAGGTCCAGGTACGCCTCGACTGCATGCCGGTGTTCGGCTACGGGCTCAACCCGGCGCGGTGGGAGCACGTCGACGCCGGCTATCACGAGGCCGCCGCCCGCGACAACGGCCTCGTGCTCCGCCTCAACAGCGACATGAACGTCGGCTTCGAAGGTTCCCTGGCCACCGCACGTACGCTGCTCAAGCAGGGCGACCGCAGGTTCGTCGCGCTGTCGTGGAGCGAGCACGCGCCGCCGCGCAGCTTCGACGAGGCGCACGACCGGCTCACCTGGACCGTGCACCACTGGCAGCACTGGCTGGACCGCGGACGCTTTCCCGACCATCCCTGGCGCGGCCACCTGCAGCGCAGCGCCCTGACGCTCAAGGGGCTGACGTACGCCCCGACCGGAGCGGTGGCGGCCGCGGCCACGACCTCGCTGCCGGAAAGCCCCGGCGGCGACCGCAACTGGGACTACCGCTACACCTGGATCCGCGACTCGACGATGGCGCTGTGGGCCTTCTACACGCTCGGATTCGATTGGGAGGCCAACGACTTCTTCTACTTCATCTGTGACGTGGCCGAGACCGCTGACGGACGACTGCAGATCATGTACGGCGTGGACGGCGAGGCCGAACTCGAGGAACGGATCCTCGACCACCTCGACGGCTACGCGGGCGCCCGGCCCGTCCGGATCGGCAACGCCGCGTACATGCAGGCCCAGCACGACGTGTGGGGCGCCATCATCGGCTCCATCTACCTGTTCGTACGCAAGCGCGACCGGCTCGACGACCGGCTCTGGAAGATCGTGGTCAAGCAGGTCGAGGAGGCGCTTGAGCACTGGCGGCAGCCCGACTGCGGCATGTGGGAGGTACGCGGCGAGCCGAAGCACTTCACCTCATCGAAGGTCTTTTGCTGGGCCGCGGCCGACCGCGGCGCCAAGCTGGCCAGGATCCGCGGCGACCTCGGGCGGGCGCAGCGCTGGCAGCACGCGGCCGACGAGATCCACGCCGACGTGATCGCGCATGCCCTGGACGAGCGCGGCGTGTTCGCCGCGCATTACGGGGCGACCTCGCTGGACGCGTCCGCGCTGCTCATCCCGTTGCTCGGCTTCCTGCCCGCGGACGACAAGCGGGTGCGGCAGACCGTGCTGGCAATCGCCGACGAGCTGAGCGAAGACGACCTCGTGCTGCGGTACCGCACCGAGGAGACCGACGACGGCTTCACCTCCGCAGAAGGCAGCTTCACGCTGTGCTCGTTTTGGCTCGTGTCCTCGCTCGTCATGATCGGCGAGTTGGAGCGGGCCCGCTCGCTGTGCGGAAAGCTGCTGTCGTTCGCCAGCCCGCTGCAGCTGTACGCAGAAGAGATCGATCCCCATACCGGACGCCAGCTCGGCAACTTCCCCCAGGCGTTCACCCATCTCGCCCTCATCAACGCGGTTATGCAGGTCATCCGCGCCGAGCGCGGCGAGCGCCCGGCGCCCCTCGCCTGAGGCCACCTCCGCTCAGCTGGAACAGGACCGGCGGTGCCCGGCGTTGTGACCTGCATGAACGCGAACGCGAGTCGGGGCCGGGTACGGATCGAGCCGAGCGCCAAACGCGTCCGGGTCTACCTCGGCGGCGAGGTGGTCGCCGACAGCGCCCGCCCGTCGCTGGTCTGGGAGGTCCCCTACTACCCGGCCTATTACTTCCCTGTCGCCGATGTGCGCATGGACCTGCTCGTCCCCGACGGCGGCACCAAGCACTCCCCCAGCCGGGGCGACGGCCGTACGTTCACGGTGAAGGTGGGCGACCGAGAGGCCGCCGGCGCGGCCATCCGCTACGAGGAATCCCCGCTGGAAGAGCTGCGCGACCTGGTGCGGTTCGAGTGGGATGCCATGGACGGCTGGTTCGAAGAGGACGAAGAGGTCTTCACCCATCCCCGCGACCCGTACAGCCGAGTCGACATCCTGGCCAGCTCGCGGCACGTACGGGTGGAGGTCGACGGGGTGACCGTCGCCGAGTCGGCCGCGCCGCGGCTGCTGTTCGAGACCGGCCTGCCGGTGCGCTACTACCTGCCCAAGCCGCACGTGCGGATGGACCTGCTCGAACACACCGACGCGGTGTCGCACTGCCCGTACAAGGGCAGCGCGGAGTACTGGTCGATCCGGGTCGGCGGCACCGTCCACTCCGACCTGGCCTGGTCGTACCGCACCCCGCTGCCGGAAAGCCAAAAGGTCGCCGGACTCATCGCGTTCTACAACGAAAAGCTCGACATCTACGTCGACGGCGTCAAACAAGACCGCCCGAAGACCCCTTTCAGCTGACCACCCAGGTCTCCGGCGCCCGCCCACCGCCGGCGTCATCTCCACCGGACGTCCAGCTTCTCGGCCCATAGGAGTACTTCACCACGCCGGCTGACCTTAGCCTGCTCGTAGCAGAAGCGGTCGAGTCTCGTATGCGCCCTACCAAAGCGCCTCTCACGCAAGGGAACAGGACCGTGACCGCGGTCTGGCGGGCCTACCGGCAGCGATTGACCAGCGCGTATGGACGCCTCGATCTGGAGGCGCTCACCCAACTCGGCAAGCTTTTCCACCCGCCGAGTCGATCGTGGCGCGCTGATAGCAGCGGCCCGCGACCATGATCACGCCGTCCATCTGCCGGCTCTGCAGGCGCTCGCCACCTGGTGGCCGGATGACGCCGAAACGGTGGCGACCCCTCACCTGGCCCGCCCAGCATGGCGCCATGAGGAGCAGGCGGCCGACTCCTCGACCGACCGATCCTAAAACCACCAAAGAAACCGCTAAACTAACTAAGAGGGAGATCGATTAGTTAGTTTAGCGGTTTATTGGAGGAGCCGGTGCGCAGTTTCGCTGACCTGGATCGGACGCTGGGGCAGGTGCCGAGCCGGGTGGTCACCTTGCTGAGCACCGTCGATGTCGGACGTGGCAGTGAGGCTCTCTATAAGGATCAGCTGCCCGGGGTGCTTCGCGAACTGGCCAATCGGGCGCGTGTCGCCAGCATCACGATGTCATCGGCGATCGAGGGCGTCGTCGTTGATGACGAGTCACGGGCGGAACGGATCATCCGCAGGGACGTGACAACGCTGCGGACCCGTAGCGAACAGGAACTCGCCGGATATCGCGACACGATCGACTACCTCTTCCAAGAAGACTGGCGCCCGCTCAGCGTCGGGCTCCTGCTCCACCTGCATCGGCTGCTCTTCGCCCACACCAAAGTGCGCGGCGGCGGCTTCAAGACCGAGGACAACCTCGTCGTCGACCGCGCGCCCGATGGCACGAGCAGCGTACGATTCCGGCCCGTGCCAGCCGCCGAAACCGAGTTTTGCGTCCGGGAACTGATCGAAAGATACGGCGAGGCCGTCGCCGACGCCCGGCATCACCCCGTGCTCCTTGCCGGGCTCTTCGTTCTCGACCTGACCGTCATCCATCCTTTCGAGGACGGCAACGGCCGGGTGGCGCGGGCTATCTCCAATGCCGTGCTCGCGGACGCCGGTTACGGGGTCGTTCGCTATGTCAGCTTGGAGCAGCTGATCGCCGAGTCCGCCGACGCCTACTATCAGGCGCTGCTCGACTCGACGGACGGCTGGCACGACCACGAGGCCGACCCGTGGCCATGGCTTGGGTACTTTGTCCGGGTCCTGGCCGATGCGTACCGCATCTTCGCTCGCCGGGCGGCCGCCGAAAAGCCCGTCGGCAGCAAGCAGGAGCGCGTGCGCGACTACGTGCTCCGATGTGCCCCGCCGATCTTCAGGGTCGCCGACGTTCGCGCCGCGTTGCCGGGAATCAGCGACCAGACCATCCGGATGGTGCTCGGCGAACTACGCGGAGAAGGGGCCGTCAACCCCGACGGCGTCGGACGTGCGGCCGCGTGGCGACGAGCCCCAACGGACCAACCAAAGCGCTAAACTACCTAAAAGCAAGATCGATTAGGTAGTTTGGCGATTCTCCTGCTGGACTTCGGGCCTTGGCGGCTTAGGGTGTCTCGTAGATCCCGAGCAGGAGACGTAGCGATGGCCGCGGTCACCGACACGACTGACGTCCAGACCGTCGAGGGTACGCTCAACTACCTGGCGCCCGAATCCACGATCCTGCGCCGCTTCACCGCGCCGGGCGTCAGCGTCAACACCGGCAGCTATCGCTCCTATGTGATGCCGATCCACAACGGCCGGCCGATCGCCGACAGCTTCAGCCTGGACCGCAACGGTTTCGCGCTCATCGGCCATCCGACGGCGGTGACGGACTTCACCGATCGGGCGGAGGTCGAGCGGGTCTACATGGCCGAGGTCGCCGAGTTCGTCAAGGCTTACACCGGGGCGACGCAGGTGGCGACGCTGGGCTGGCTGTTGCGCCGCTCGACGGCCCCGAGCGAGAACGCCTCGCAGCCGCAGGCGGCCAACGTGCATAGCGACTTTTCCGTCGTGGGCGCCAGGGAGCGGGCGGCGGGCGCGTACCAGAGCCACTTCCCCGGCGGACCCGGCTTCCGGCGGGCGCTCATCACCAGCCTGTGGCGCGTGTTCAGCCCGCCGCCGCAGGACTGGCCGCTGGCCCTCTGCGACTACCGCAGCGTCGGCGATGACGAGGGCCTGGACAACCGGATGTACCTGGTCGACGAGATCCCCGACGACCTGTATGCCGAGATGCCCGCGACGACGCCGGGGGCCAGCGGCTCGGAGTTCCTGCATCGCGCCGGCCACCGGTGGTGGTACTTCCCCGGCATGACCCGCGACGAGATCCTCCTGCTCAAGCTGAACGACAGCGATCATTCGGTGGCGTGGCGGGCGCCGCACAGCGCGTTCCGCGACACGACGGCCGAGGCGACGGTGCCGCGGCACAGCATCGAGGTCCGCACCATCGCGTTCTTCGAGTAGTCAGCAGCCGACGAGCTGGGCGCCGAGGAAGGCCCCGACCTGGTCGATGGAGATCCGCTCCTGGCTCATCGAGTCGCGCTCGCGCACGGTCACCGCGTTGTCGGTGAGTGTGTCGAAGTCGACGGTGATGCAGTACGGCGTGCCGATCTCGTCCTGACGACGGTAGCGGCGGCCGATGGCGCCGGCGTCATCGAACTCGACGTTCCAGTGCCGGCGCAGCCCCGCGGCCAGATCGCGGGCCTTCGGGGACAGGTCGGCGTTGCGAGACAGCGGGAGCACCGCGACCTTGACCGGGGCCAGCCGGTGGTCGAGGCGCATGACGGTGCGCTTTTCCAGCTTGCCCTTGGCGTTGGGCGCCTCGTCCTCGGCGTAGGCGTCCAGCATGAAGGTCAGCAGACAGCGGTCAACGCCGGCCGCCGGCTCGATGACGTACGGGAAGTAGCGCGCGTTCTTTTCCTGGTCGAAGAAAGACAGGTCGGCGCCCGTGGCCTCGCTGTGCACGCGCAGGTCATAGTCGGTGCGGTTGGCGATACCCTCAAGCTCGCCCCACTCGGCGCCGGCGAAGTCGAAGCGGTACTCGATGTCGACGGTGCGCTTGGAGTAGTGCGAAAGCTTGGCCGCCGGGTGCTCATACAGCCGCAGGTTCTCCTTGCGGATGCCGAGGCCGACGTACCACTGCAGGCGCTCGTCGATCCAGTACTGGTGCCACTTTTCGTCGGTGCCCGGCTCGACGAAGAACTCCATCTCCATCTGCTCGAACTCGCGGGTCCGGAAGATGAAGTTGCCCGGGGTGATCTCGTTGCGGAAGGACTTGCCGATCTGGCCGATGCCGAACGGGATCTTCTTGCGCGCCGACTGCTGGGCGTTGACGTAGTTGACGAAGATGCCCTGCGCGGTCTCCGGGCGCAGGTAGGCCAGGCCCGACTCGTCCTCGACCGGGCCCAGATAGGTCTTGAGCAGGCCATTGAACATCCTCGGCTCGGTGAAGGCACCCTTCGTTCCGCAGTTGGGGCAGGCGATCGCGGCCAGGCCGGCCTCGGGGGCCCGGCCGTGCTTGGCGGTGTAGGCCTCCTCCAAGTGGTCGGCCCGGAACCGCTTGTGGCACGACTGGCACTCGGTCAGCGGGTCGACGAACGCCTCGACGTGGCCGCTGGCCTGCCAGACCTCACGGGCGAGGATCACGCTGGAGTCGAGGCCGACGACGTCCTCCCGGCCCTGGACCATCGCCTTCCACCATTGGCGCTTGACGTTGCTCTTCAGCTCAACGCCCAGCGGCCCGTAGTCCCAGGAGGCACGCAGCCCGCCGTATATCTCACTCGACGGGTACACCAGGCCCCGGCGCTTGGCGAGGCTGAC
>CALAED010000596.1 GCA_937891035.1 uncultured Thermomonosporaceae bacterium
GCGGGCCCGGGCGGTGTCCCAGCGCCAGCCGTACTGCGCGCGGATCGGCTCGGGCATCAGCCCGGCGGTGATGAGCCTGAGCGCGGCGAGCGCCGGCTCGTGCAACCGGCCGAGCGGCAACTTGGGGTGCAGGACCTGGTCGGCGATGGCGCGCGACTCCGTGGTGATCTCGAGCTCAGCGAGCATCTTGGCGTAATAGTCGAGGAAGTCCGCGTACGTCTCCGGCGGCAAATCCTCCGGGCAGCCGAGGATCGTCGCGAAGATCTTGGTCTGCCGGTAGTAGCTCTCGAGCTCCTCCAGGGTGAACTCCCGCCGGAAGATGGCCTGATAGGCGTCGACCGCGACCGCGAACAGGGTGGCCTGTACCCAGACCTGCAACTCGGGGTCGGCGGCGCGGTACCCGGGCCCGGCGACCCTCTCGTGCGTCTTCGCGACGATCGTGCTGAGCCGCTCGGCCTCCTCGCGGCTGCCGAATATCACGGCGTACGACCATTGCAGAGTGCGCCGCAGCCGCCCGAGCGGGTCGGTGGCGTGATGGCTGTGGTCGTACACCCCTTGGGCGATCTTGGGATGGGCGGTCTGCAGCAGCGAGGCGGCCCCGCCACTGGCGAGGAGAAGGCCCTCCTGCCCGACCACACGGATCAGGTCGCCATCCCGGAACAGCCCATCCGACACGACCCCATTGTAAGTAACCGCTTGCAGCCAGCGCCAGCGCCAGCGGCGGGAGGCGGGAGGCTGGACGGTGGGACCGCCGGGCGGCATCCTCCGCGATGGGCGGGGATAATCGGCCCCATGCCAGAGGCCATCCACGTCCGCGGCTCGGCCGTCATCCCGGACAGCGAGTTGCGCTGGCGCTTCTCACGATCGTCCGGTCCCGGTGGACAGCATGTGAACAAGACCGACACGGCCGTGGAGCTTTCCTTCGATCTGGCCCGTACCGATTCGCTGCCCGAGCCCCTCAAAGCCCGGGCGCTGCGGAGACTGGCCGGGCGTCTCGTCGACGGCGTGCTCACGATTCGAGCCGATCGGCACCGTTCGCAGTGGCGCAACCGGCAGGAGGCGCTCAGCCGGCTGAGCGCGCTGCTGCACGAGGCCACCGCGCCGCCGCCCAGACGTCGCCGGTCCACCAAGCCGAGCCGCGCGGCGAGAGAACGCCGCCTCGCCGCCAAGCGCCGCCAATCCGAGCTCAAACGCCTGCGCCGTCCCCCGGACTGACCTCGCCCCTCCCTCCGCGCCCGGCGGGGTCGGCGGGCTCGTGGGGTCGGTTGGGGTCGTGGGGTCGGTTGGGGTCGGCGGGGCCCGATGGCGTCGCGCCGCGGCCCGGTGCCTGTTTCACCGGCCATGCGCCGGCTGCCGGGCTGAGGCTCAGGTCCAGGTCTGGGCGGCGCGGATCGCGCGAAGGGCGGCGCGGCGGGTGTCGCCGGACAGCATGTCGACGTAGACCTTGCCGTTCAGGTGGCCGGTTTCGTGCTGTAGACAGCGGGCGAGTTCACCGGCGCCGGTGACGCGCACCGGCCGGCCATCGACGTCCACTCCCTCGACCGTCGCACGTGCGTGCCGTGGGGTCGGGAAATGCAACCCCGGCAGCGACAGGCAGCCCTCCTCATCGACCACCAGTTCGCCGTCCGCGGCGAGGACGGGGTTGATCACGTGGGCGATCTGCCGGTGTCCGTCGTCGTCGGCGCAGTCGTAGACGAAGACCCGCAAAGAGACGCCGATCTGGTTGGCGGCAAGCCCCACCCCGCGCGCGTCGTACATCGAGACGAACATGTCGTCCACGAGCCGTTTCAGGTCGGCGTCGAACGTCGTCACCGGGTCGCAGACCGTTCGCAGCACCGGATCGCCGAGGTACCTGATGGGCCGGCTCGTTCCCTTCTGTGACCCCATGAGATGACACACTACGGGCCGCCTTCCGGTGTGGAAGGCGGCCCGTGTGCGTTGCCGTCCGTACCATCGTGCGCGGTGTGAACGGCGGCGGAGTGGTTGAGCGGCCTACCGAGAGCCGGGCTCAGTCGGCCGGGGTTGTTGCGGGGGCATCGCGGGGCGACCGGGAGCGGCGCTTCCGCCCTCCGCCGGTCCGCCCGGCATCCTGGGCGCGGCGCCGTCGGCGCCGAACGAGGACGGAGTCGCGTGCTTCGAGGCACCTGCACCGGCGCTGTCGTCGTCCTGGTCGTCGGCAGCGGTGGTGGTGGCCGCCTGCTCGGGCTCGGCCCGGTGCTCGCCGGAGCCAGAGGCGGGGCCCTTGGGCTCAAGGCCGCCGGCCGGCGGCGAGAACTTGTGCGGTGGCGCGGCCTGGGCGCCGCCCGGCGTCGTCGTAGCCCCCGGCGACCCCGACGTGGCCGACGGGGTCGGCGTGGCCGATGGCGTCGGCGAGGCGGGGGCCGCGGGAGCGGCGGGGCCAGCGGACACGGGCGCCTTGTGCGGTGGTGCGAGCAGCGCGCCGCCCGGAGTCGAGGATTCGCCCGCCGGAGCGCCGGGGGCTCCCGCAGCGGTGGGCGCCGCCGGGGTCGCGGCCGGCACGGACTGTTGCTGCTTGCCCGCAGGGCCGGCGCCGGGCCCGGAGCCGGGAGAACGCGGAGCCTGGCCGGGACCGGCGGGGGCGGGGGCTGCGGGCTGCTTGCGGACCGGCTGCTGCTTGACGAAGTCGTCGACCATCTTCTCCAGCGGGCCGGCGGCATCCTCTGCCCGCAGCAACGAGTTGAGCGTCTCGCTGATCTCGGTCAACCGCTGCAGCGCCTGGGTGTGGTTCTTGGTGAGCTGCGCCAGCCGGTCGGTCGCGCCCTCATTGATCACGCTCGCGCGGCGCTCGGACTGGGTCAGCGTGCGCTCGGCCTCGAGCCGCGCGCTCGTCACGGTGTGCTCGGCCTCTTGCTTGGCCGTCGACAGGATGCTTTCGGACTCCTTCTTGGCGGCACCCAGCACCTGGCCGGCCTTTTCCTGGGCGCCAGCGAGGTCCTTGTCGGCGCGCGCCCTGGCCTCGTCGATGATCCGCTTGGACTCCTCCTCCGCGTCCTTGCGGATCTGCGCGCCCTTGCCCTCGGCCTCGGCCAGCTTGTCCTTGGCTTCGTCCTCGGCGAGATTGATGATCTGGCGGAGACGGTCACTGAGATCGTCGCCGGTCGGTTTGCGTGCCTCGCGCACCTCGGCCATCTCCCTGCGGGTGCGTTCGACATCGTCGAGCGCACGGGCGAGGCGGGCCTCGAGGTCGCGGATCTGGTTGCGGCTGCGGGCGATGTAGTCCTCGACCTGGCGGCGGTTGTAGCCGCGCATCACGATCTCGAACGACTCTTCGCGGAGCAGGTTGGGCAGGATCTCAGCTTCGTTACTCATGGGCCTAAGGGGGGTCGGGGGTCGTCTGGGATGACTCTCGACTCTTCCACCCCATTCGCGCAAGCGGAACGCACGGACCCGAAACATTTTGTGACCGACCCCAGGTCAGCAAACCGCCGATAACTGGAGATATAGGGGGATAGCGAACCAACTAACCGGCTCGACCGCGGGCGTTCGCTCGCGCCCCGACCTGCGACGTTGAGTTTGCTCGGCCGTGCCGATGGGCAATCCTCATCGTAGGCTCCGTCGCGTGCCCGCGGTCCCTTCCGCACCCTGTCCACCGGGGGGACGTGCCATCGCGCGACGGGGCCGAACTTTTTCCCGCCTTTCGTTCCTTGGCTCGTTCGCGGCTTGCCCCTGGCTCGTCGGCGGCCTGCCCCTGGCTCGTCCGTGGCTTGCTCGCCGCACCTCCGCGGCACTTTGAGATGGGGCCGGCGACCTCCCCGCGCATACGACGGCGAACCACACGCGCAGTTGTGACCATGTCAGGACGAAGGGCACATGATTGCGCAACTACGATGAGCCCGTGGCATGGGGACCTGGCTATGTCGGTGCGCCACCGCCCGCCCCCCAACACGATCCCTTCACGGCGGCGGAGCGCGAAACGCGCGCCATGGTGTCGGCGGGCTGGTGGCCCGGCGCGCCGCAGCAACAGCGCCAGCACGCGATCGCGGGGCGGATGCTCGCGCTGCCCGACGGCACCTGGTGGCTGTTCGGCGCCTGGGCCCGCTGGTACCGCTGGCACCCGTCGGATCGACAGTGGTACCTCTGCCCGCCGCCGCGGGCGACCGCGACCAGGGCCGCTGGAAGGCCCGCGCGGCTCGGCGCCCCGCCGCCGGCGCTGCCGCCCCACGTCCTGCCGGCCGGCCCGGACTTCCACTATGGCGGGCCGCGCCCGCTGCCCTTCGTCGGCCACGAGCTGGCACCGGAGCTGTCGTCCCAGGTCAAGGCGACCATAGCGGCGGCAGCCGCGCTGCCGGCAGAGGACTATCCGCATTGGTGGGCGCTGTTCCCCTCATCCGTGCCGAGCACGGTGGCCGCGACCTGGGGAGCCATGCTTTGGTGCGCGGCCGCGCCGGTCTTCGACTCCCGGCTCGACGAACAGCTGCTGGGGCTATGGTCGCCCTACCGCGCCCGGCCGCTGCCCCGGCTGGACGGGCCGCGCTGGCTGACCCCGCCGCCGCTTGAGGCGCTGGTCGGCCTGTACGCCGAACGGCTGCGGTCCGGCCGGGTCGACGCGGCCATCGTCGTGCTGCGCACGCTGTGGGCGGTGGCGAACGCGCTGCGCGGCGATCAGCGGTTCCAAGCCAGGGCCGACGCGCTGCTGGCCATCCTCGGCGCCACGCTGAACAATCCGACGATCGACTACGGGACACTGCCGTACGGCGATCAGGCCCTCGTACAGCAGTGGCTGACCCGCTGCCCGCCGCAGCTTGCGCCCGCGGTGCGCATCGAAAGCTCGCCCGGCGACAACGTCCGGCACGCCTATTACGACCTGGCCCAGGTCGTGGCCGAGGTCGCCGGAGACCCGGCCGATCCCGGCTACATCGAGCCGCGCCTGGTGGCTGCCGCGCTCATCGCCGCCGATCTGGCCGTCGTACGCCAGGACGTGGTCTCCAAGGTCGTCCCCTGGCTCGACCCGGAGATCCGCTACACCATTCAGGCCATCCTGCGCCAAAGCGGACATCCGCTCCGCGCCCTGTGGCCCAAGGACCTTCGGCTGCCCGACATGCTGTGCGGCGGGCTCGGCGCGGGAGACGCGGGGGACGCGGCCGCCGCCCGCAACCGCGGCGTTTTCGGCGTTTTCCTCGCCACCATGTACGCGGCCGATCTGTCATGGTGCCGGCTGGGCGGCGGCATTCCGGCGCGTCCGCGCGGCTTCCCGGTACCGACGGCGGCCATCGCCGAGATCATCGGTACCGACCGAGCCAAGGCGGCGTCCTCGGCTCAGCCGATCACGCCGCCGCCGGGGCTGGCGCCCATGGGCCAGCAGTACCCGCCGGGCAGCGGCGCCCAGGCGCTGCCGCCCTTCCCCGCGACGCCGGCCGTGCCAACGGCGCCGCCGATGGAGTCGGCCCGGCCCATGCCGCCCGTGGGGCCGGCGGAGCAGCCCATGGGGTTTCCGTCGCCGCCGGGCACGCCCCGGGGTGGCCACCCTGGGCCCCCGGGGCAGCCGGAACCGGTCCGGCCGCCCGAACCGGTCGGCTACGCCGCCGCGCAGGGCGGCCCCGAGACCTGGGAGGCGGCCGCCGAGCCGCACGGCCCGCCACAGTACGGCGCAGCGCCCGGCGCCGGGCGGGCGGGCGACGGGTGGGCCGGTGCGCAGCCGGGCGAACCGCCGGGCGAACCGCAGCCGGGCGACGCGCAACCGCGCCCGGAGCAGCCGCCGGTGCCGGGGCCGCCACCGAGCGAAGCGACCGCGCCCGACGTGCCCGAATCCGCTGACGCGGCGCCCGGCATGGCGGCCGGCGGGGCACGGCCGGCCGCCACCGGCCCGCTGGGGACCCGGATCCTGACCGAGGAAACCGGCCCGGACGACCTCGAGCAGGCGGCACCCGGGGCAGCACCGGCACCGGCATCGCCGCTTGGCACCCGCATCATGTCCGTCGGCGACATGATGGACGCGCCGATGCCGGCCCGCCCGGTCGACGAGATCGCGCCGCCGGGGGACGTTCCCGTACTTCCGATCATCGAGCGGTTCGGCACCGCGTTCGTGTGCGGTACCGAGGCCGCGGCGGCCCGCGTCGCGAACGGAACGACGGCGACGGTCGAGCACGACGCCGGGGGCCTGCTCGACGCGTTGGCCGACAGGGCGATGTGGGCCGACGCCGGGCCCGAACCCGCCCCCGATCCCGTTTCCGACCCCGACAGGACGAAGGTGGACGCGCCCGATGCGGCGGATCCGGAGATCACGTCGGTGGACGCGTCCGACCTGACGGTGACGGACGGCCCTGAGCCGGGGCCGGAGTCGGTCGTCGCGTGCCCCGCTGTGCTCTTGGTCGGGGCGCCGCACACCGGGCAGCGCCGCCTGGCCCGCATGATCGCCAGAGCGCTGGCCGCGGCGGGCGTCGGCACCGGCGCCGTACGTACCGCGCACGCCGACCAGGTGCGGTCGGCCTCCACCGAGGAGATCACGACCGTCGTACTCGGCCGGCAGGACGCCACCGGACCCGAGACGACGCCGCTCGTCGGCGACGATGGGCCGGGCCGCCGCCACGTCGGTTCCGTCATTCTCTTCGAGCGGCTGGACACGGCGATCATGGAGGCGTTCGACCCGGCGGCGGTCGCCACGGCCGTCCTTCGGCGGTGGCGCGACGAGCCCGGCACCGCGCTCATCGCGACGTGTGAGCCGCGGGCCTTCCGCCGGCTGGCGGCCGACCACCCCGATCTGGTCGCGGCGTTCCATGTCTTCCTGCTGCCAGAGCTCACCGAGGCCCCCGCCCGGCTCACGCTGTTGCACGTGCTGGCCGACGAGCGCCGGGTGACCGTCGACTCGGCCGGCCTCGACGCCGTCAGGGCCGACCTGGACCGGCTGCGCGGCCCGGGCGAACTGGTCAATGCCCGGCTGGTCGAGACGTATCTGGATCGAGCCTGCCAGCGGCACGTCGGCCGCGCCGGCGCGTCGCGCGACCGGCTGGTCTTGACGCCCGAGGACTTCGCCGGTGTGGCGGCCGAGATCGAACCCGCTTTGCGGGAACCGGCCGACGTTGACGGCTTCTTGCGCGAGCTGGACGGCCTGGTCGGCCTGGACGACGTCAAGGAGATGGTGGCGAGCCTCGTCGCCACGGCTCAGCCGGGCGACCAGGCGGCGGCCGGCATCCGCCATCTGATCTTTGTTGGGCCGCCGAGCGTCGGCAAGGCGACCGTGGCCGGCCTGCTCGGCGGGATCTACGCGGCGCTGGGCGTGCTCGACTCGGGGCATCTGGTCACCTGCCGGCCCGTCCACCTGGCCGGGCGGGACGCCGTCGACACCGAGATCCGGGTGGCGGCGATGGTCGAACAGGCCATGGGCGGCGTCCTGCTCATCGAGCAGGCCGACCGGCTGGCGGGCCCGGGGGCGGCCGGCTGGGGGGCGGCGTCCGGCACGGTGGCCGCGGAGCTGCTCACGCACATGGGAGAGCGACGTGGTGAGTTCATGATCGTGTGCTCCAGCACCGTGCCGGCGGCGCTGACGGAGTTCTTGGCGAACAACCCAGAATTCCGGGCGGAGTTCGCCGCGCCGATCGAGTTCGTGCCGTTCACCGATCGAGAGCTTGTGCGGATCTTCCAGCGGTTCGCCGAGCGTGATCTTTACTTGCTGGACGAGGAACTTCGGGTGGAGTTGCTGTCCAGGTTCGCGCGGCTGCGGGAGGAGAACGGGTTCGAGTACGCGAATACCGTTCGGCGGCTGTTCGACGAGACCGTGACCCGGCAGGCGAGCCGGCTGGCCGAAGCGGCCGGCGGAGCGCCCGGACAGGCCGCGAGCCGGGCGGGCCCGGGGCACTTCGGGCCGCCAGGAGCCCGCACCGGCGGG
>CALAED010000597.1 GCA_937891035.1 uncultured Thermomonosporaceae bacterium
CGCTGACGCGGACCCGACCCGGGCGCGCCAGACCCGCCGCAATTCCAGGGCCGCCACCGGGGCGGCCCGCCGACTCCCCTGCCGTCAGGAGGTGGGCGTGTGCTGAGATACATCGCACGCCGGCTGGCCCTGGGTGTTCTCACCATGTGGGCCATCTCGGTGCTGTCGTTCGTCATCATCCAATTGCCGCCCGGTGACTTCGTCACCACCTACATCGCGCGGCTGTCCGAGTCGGGCAGCACGTCGGCGCTTGGCGAGGTAGAGCGACTGCGCCACTCATATGGGCTCGATCAGCCCATCTACGTCCAATACGTGAAGTGGATGAGCCAGGTCGTCCAGGGCAATCTCGGCGTGTCGCTGGACTGGAACCGGCCGGTCGCCGACCTGCTCGGCGAACGCCTGGCGCTCACGATGGTGGTGGCGATCGCCGCGATCGTCTTCACCTGGGCGCTCGCGCTGCCAATCGGGATCTACTCGGCGTTGCGCCAGTACTCGATCGGCGACTACGTGCTGACCTTCCTCGGCTTCTTCGGGCTCGGCGTCCCCAGCTTCCTCCTCGCGCTGGTGCTCTTGTACGTCAGCTTCGAGTTCTTCGGCGTGAGCGTGGGGGGCCTGTTCTCACCCGGCCTCGAAACCGCTCCATGGAGCTTCGCAAAGGTTGTGGACCTGCTGAAACACCTCATCGTCCCAGCCATTGTGCTCGGTCTGGCCGGCACCGCGCAGCTGATCCGCATTATGCGCGCGAACCTGCTCGACGAACTCGGCAAGCCCTATGTGATGGCGGCCAGGGCAAAGGGCCTCACGGAACGCCGGGCGGTCCTCAAATATCCCGTCCGGGTGGCCCTTAATCCGTTTGCCAGCTCCATTGGGCTGCTCTTCACGCACGTCGTCTCCAGCACGATCATCGTCTCGGTGGTCCTCAGCCTGCCCACGGTCGGGCCGCTCCTGCTCACGTCGCTCCAGGCCCAAGACATGTTCCTCGCCGGGAGCATCGTGCTACTGCTCGGCGCCTTGACCATTATCGGCACCTTGATCTCCGACCTCGTCCTTGTATGGCTCGATCCGCGAATTCGGCTCGCCGGCTAGGAGTTCGGAAACATTCATCATGAGTTCAGTCCAAGACCCCACGGGCACCACTGACACCGGTCGGCAGACAGCCGCACCGGACGCGCCAGACGTAGCAACGAAACCGACCGCGCCGGGAGACGACAGCGAAAAGCGGATATTCGTCGCCACGCAGCGCCAGCTCATCTGGTGGCGGTTTCGCAAGCACAAGCTGGCGATGGCCAGCCTCTTCGTCGTCGTGTTCTTCTATCTGATCGGGATATTCGCCGACTTCTTGGCCTATTCGGACCCGCAGGACACCAGTTCGCAGCGGGTCTTCGTGCCGCCGCAGGCGGTCAGCGTCTTCGACGGCTGGCGGCCCTCGTTGGCCACCCACCCGCTTACCAGCCAGCGCGACCCCGTCACGTTCCAGCGCGAGTACGTCGCGGACGAAAGCACCCGGATCCCCGTCGGCTTCTTCGTGCACGGCTACGAGTACAAGCTCTTCGGCCTCATCCGCACCGACATCCACCTCATCGGCGCCAAGGGCGGAGCCCGTACAGAGGACTCCGTCTTCCTGCTCGGCACCGATGAGCTGGGCCGAGATATCTTCTCTCGGCTGCTCATCGCCACCCGTACGTCGTTGCTCATCGGCCTCGCCGGGGTCACGTTGAGCATCGCGCTCGGTGTCGTCTTGGGCGGCATATCAGGGTTCTACGGCGGCATCACCGACACGATCATCCAACGGGTCATTGAAATCCTGCGCTCGATTCCCACCATCCCGCTCTGGATGGGCGTCGCGGCGGCGATGCCGAAAACATGGAGTATTGAACGGATCTATTTCGCCATCACACTGATCATCTCGCTCATCGGCTGGACCGAACTCGGCCGCGTGGTCCGCGGCAGGGTCCTCCAAATCCGCGACGAGGACTTCGTCACCGCCGCCGAGCTGTCCGGCAGCCGACCCCGCCGCATCATTTTCTCCCACATCGTGCCGCTGTTCACGAGTCACATCATCGCGGCCACCACTTTGGCCCTGCCGTTGATGATCATCGCGGAGACGTCACTCAGCTTCCTGAATCTCGGGCTACGGCCGCCGGCCATTTCTTGGGGGGTCATGTTGCAGCAGGCCCAGAACATTCAAACGGTCGCACTCTCGCCGTGGATGATGGTGCCGGTCATCCCCGTCGTGGCGGCGATCCTGGCATTTAACTTCTTGGGTGACGGGCTGCGAGACGCCGCGGACCCCTATTCTTGAGGGCGGGATCACAATGAATCAGCCGCTGCTTTCCATTCGTGGGCTGCAAACGCACTTTTTCGGCGACGAAGGGACCACGCGCGCCGTCAACGGCGTCTCGCTCGACGTCTTTCCCGGCCAGGCGGTGGGCATCGTCGGCGAGTCTGGCTGTGGAAAAAGCGTGATGGCGCGCTCGATCCTGCGCATCGTCGAAAAGCCGGGGCGCATCGTCGAGGGCGAGATCATGTTGCGCAGGCGCGGCGTCGGCAAGGGTCTCAACGGCGCCGCGAAGCTGAGCGCCGCGGCGACCCTCGAGGTGCCCGGGACCATCACGGAGGCCGCGCCGATCGTCGGTACGGACGTCGCAGGCGTCGCCACGGACGGCACCCCGGGTGGCGGTGCGGCCGGCGTGGCCATCGCGCCCGATGAGGAGATCGACCTCGCGCAACTGCCGGAGAACGGGCCCGTCATGCGGTCCATCCGCGGCGGTGACATCTCGCTTGTCTTCCAGGAGCCGATGACCTCGTTCAGCCCGGTGCACACGATCGGCAACCAGCTCATCGAGGCGCTCCGGCTGCACAAGCGGCTGTCCCCGGACGACGCGGCCGAGCGCGCGACCGAGTTGCTCCAGATGGTCGACGTGCCCAGGCCGGAGGACATCCTGTCCAGCTATGCCTGGCAGCTGTCCGGCGGCCTGCGTCAGCGGGCGATGATCGCGATGGCGCTGGCCGGCGAACCGCGCCTGCTCATCGCGGACGAGCCGACGACCGCGCTCGACGTCACCACCCAGGCGCAGATCCTCGATCTCCTGCGCAACCTCAAGCGCGACACCGGCATGGCGCTCATGCTGATCACGCACGACCTCGCCGTCGTCGCGGGCATGGCCGACTACGTCGTCGTGATGTACCTCGGCCAGGTCGTGGAAAAGGGACCGGTCGAGGACATCTTCGCCGCGCCCCAGCACCCGTACACCCAAGCGCTGCTCAGGTCGATCCCGAGCATCACCGCGCCGTCCCGCTCCCGGCTGCGCACCATCGCCGGGTCCGTGCCGCATCCGTTCAACCGGCCGTCCGGGTGCCCGTTCCACCCTCGATGCAGCGTCGCGATCGAAGGGAAGTGCGACAGCGAGGTGCCGCCGCTGCGCGTACTCGGTGGCGGCAGGGAGGCCAGCTGCCATCTGATCGACGGGCAGCCGGCGGCATCGGTGAAGGAGCGCGCCTTCCTCAAGCTGCTCGCGGACGAAGAGCGGGAGGCGCCGGCCACGACGCCGACGCCGCCCGGCGAGGTCATGCTCGAGGTGCGCAATCTCCGAAAGACGTTCCAGGTCAAGGCTTCGGGGCTGGCGAAGAGCGGGGCGCGGATGCGCGCCGTCGACGACGTCAACTTCGAGCTGCGCACCGGTGAGACCCTGGCGCTGGTCGGCGAGAGCGGATCGGGGAAGACGACCGTCTCTCGCTGCATCCTGCGCGCGATCCAGCCGGACAGCGGCGAGATGTTGTTCAGGACGGACACCGGCACGCAGCTCGACCTGGCCAAGCTAAAGAAAAAGCAGGTCCGGCCCATCCGCAGCCAGATGCAAATGATCTTCCAGGATCCGTACTCGTCGCTGAACCCGCGCATGACCGTGCTCGACATCATCGCCGAGCCGCTGTTGGCCGCTGGCGTCGACAACAAGCAGCAGCGGGCGGTTCGGGTGCGGGAGCTCCTTGAGCTGGTCGGGCTGCCGCAGCAGTACATGCGGCGCTATCCGCACGCGTTCAGCGGCGGGCAGC
>CALAED010000598.1 GCA_937891035.1 uncultured Thermomonosporaceae bacterium
CTCCGGTGGCTCCGGTGGCTCTGGTGGCCGCGGCTGGTCTTCGGGGGGGAGCGGGGAGGAGCTCATCGCGTCAACTGCCCAGCTCGATGTTGGGCAGCGCCCGGCCGGTGAGCTGCGCGGCCTTCGCGTCATCGATACCTAGATCGATGACGCTCTCCGCGGACAGCCCGTTGAGCAGATCCTTCGTACCGACGACCACCCGGGCCCCGGCCAACTGGTCTTTGGGCAATTCGAACAGCAAGGTTCCCTTGCCCCACAGCATCGGCTGGTAGGTCTCGCTCGCGTCGGTCAGCACGCCCACCCGGGCGCCCTCGTCGTAGGTCAGCCCATCGCGCGTCTCGAGCCGGGCGTGACCCATGGTGTACGGCTCGGTCTCGCCCATGGCCCGCAACTGCACATAGAGGAAGACCCCGTCGGTGCGATGGGCGCCGCTCGTACCGAACCTCCTGGTGATCGAGCCGCCCACGTCGTAGCGGTCGACCCGGACGCTGAAGGTGTCGTTCTTGACGACCTCACCGATCCGGCCGTACGTGCGCAGCGGGTTCAGCAGGTCGACCTGGACATCGATCCGCATTTCCCACAGCCACATGGCCACCGCGCAGAGCCCGGCCGCGACCAGCCCGGACACGATGTTGCGCAGCCCGGTCATCCGGCGCCGCCCTGCCGTACCGGCACGGTCACCTGAGCGAGGAGCTCGTCGGACACCGACCAGTAACGCTCGTCCTCCGAAAAGGCCAGCCGGTACTCCCACTTGCGCAGTACCACAGTTGCCTGTCGCGGGGGCGCCCCGGACAGCTTCCAGATCACGTCGACATTGCGCGGCAGCCGCGGCTGGAGGGAAGTCGCCGCGCCCAGCGCCGGATCGTGCTGCACGGCGTCTGGGTGGCGGTACGGAGCCGGCCCGAGCAGCACCCCGCCCGTCAGGCCGGACCCGGTGCCCCCCTCCATCGTCCGGGAGTCCTCGCCGTTGTTGGTCACGCGCATTCGCACTACGAGCGCAGGGACCAGCTTGTCGTCGAAGCCCACCTTCACGTTCCCGGTGTGGGCGTGGATGACCTGCACGGAGAAGAGCCCTTGATCGACAGTGCCGCCCGGGCGTACCTGCTCCGGGCCGCTCGATTCGGCGCGGAACCCGCCGGTGACCCAGGTCATAGCGGTGAGCACGCTGAAGAGAGCCGCGACGATCGCCGTGGCCGGGAGTTTGCGACGGGACCGCGTCGAATGCTGAGGGGTGCTCGGGTCCATCGCCCCCGATGGTAACGGTCTGCGGCGCTCTGCGGGGATCGTCTATTGTGTGCGCGAGGTGGATGGGAGACGAACTGATGAGGGTTGTCAGGCTTGTCGTCGCAGCCTGTCTCGCGCTGCCCCCCGCGATCGTCAGCCCGCCCGGGGCGTCGGCGGCGTCCGGGGCTGCTGGGGCACAACCGTGCCGGCCACAGCGCGGCGCTCCCACGCTGACCGGTGTGCCGTGGCCGCAGGAGCGGTTCGACTACGAGCAGATCTGGAAGCTCACCAAGGGCAATGGCGTGACCGTGGCCGTGGTCGACACCGGCGTGGACGCCGGTCACCCGCAGCTCGCGGGGCGGGTCACCTCCATCGACGTGACAAAGACCACCGCGGACGACTGCCTCGGTCATGGCACCGAAGTGGCGGGCATCATCGTCGCTCAAGATCAGCGCAACCGTAACAAGCCGCTGGTGGGCATCGCACCCGGCGCCAAGGTCCTCTCAGTGAAATACACCAATGGGCAGCACACCGCGGGCGCCGACCCGAACCTCCCCAGGGCGATCCGGGCCGCCGCCGGCGTGAAGGGCGTCAAGGTCATCAACGTCTCCTCGACCTCGCCCGACTCGCCCGCGCTGCGCGATGCGGTGCAGTTCGCGCAGAGCCGGGACATCGTCATCGTGGCCGCGGCCGGCAACGTCACCGATGAGCAGCAGGGCAAGGAGGTCCCCGCATTCCCGGCCGGTTACCCGGGCGTGATCGGGGTGGCCGCGGTTGATCAGAGCGGGCAGATCAGCGACTTCTCCAACGAGCGGACCCAGATCGCGGTGGCCGCGCCCGGCAAGGGCATTCCAACGACGTGGCCGGGCGGGACGTACAACCCGGGCGCCGACGGCACCAGCTACTCCGCCCCGTTCGTGGCCGGGCTCGCGGCGCTGGTACGGGCCTACCGCCCGAAGCTCACCTATCAGCAGGTGGCCAACCGCATTCTGGCCACGGCCGAGGGCACCTCCGGCGTCGGGTCCGGGCGCGGCATGGTGAACCCGTACGAGGCCATCCAGGCCGAGATCCCGGACAACGCCGCCGGCGCCGTCGCCCCGCCCAAGATCGCCGTACGGCCGGTGCGGATCGACCCGCCGCCGCCGACCGACACGCGCACCCGGGGCATCGCCTTGGCCGTCACGTTCGGCGCGATCGGCGCGGCGG
>CALAED010000599.1 GCA_937891035.1 uncultured Thermomonosporaceae bacterium
AGCATCTCGCCATCATCGAGCTGTGCCAGCGGCCGATCTCGGTGGCCGAGCTCGCCGCGGAGCTGGATCTTCCGGCCGGCACCGTGCGCGTTCTGCTCGGAGATCTACTCGACAAGGGCTTCGTGGTGACACAGGAGCCGCGGCCGGACGTGGATGTGCGAGATCAGCGGATGTACGAGGTGGTGCTCGATGGTCTCCGGGCGCTCTAACCGGCCGGCCGGGCTCCGGATGATGCCCAACGCGATCAAGATCCTGGTCGCCGGTGGCTTCGGGGTCGGCAAGACCACTCTCGTCTCGGCGATCTCCGAGACCCGGCCGCTGCATACCGAAGAGGTCCTCACCGGCGAGAGCGTGGGCGTGGACGATCTGTCCGGGGTGGAGGGCAAGAACACCACCACGGTCGCGATGGACTTCGGCCGCATCACCATCCGAGACGAGTACGTGCTGTATCTGTTCGGCACCCCGGGCCAAAAGCGCTTTTGGTTCATGTGGGATGAGCTGGCCATCGGCGCGCTCGGGGCGGTCGTGCTCGCCGACACCCGCCGGCTGGCCGACTGCTTTCCCTCCGTGGACTACTTCGAACGCCGCGGCACCCCGTTCATCGTCGCGGTCAACTGCTTCGAAGGCGCTCAGCAGTTCAAGCTGGAAGAGGTCGAGCACGCGCTGAACCTCGGGCCGGACATCCCGGTCCTGCTGTGCGACGCGCGCCGGCGCGAGTCGGGCAAGGAGGTGTTGATTACCCTCGTCCGACACGCGATGGGCGCGCACGCGGCGCGGCAGCCGGCCCCCGCCGGGTGACCCGCCGCTCGCGCCGCAGGTCGGCGGCGGCCCCCGTCATACCGGTCATGGCCGCCACCCCTGGATACTTTGAAGGGTGCTGACCCACCCACAGCTGGCCGTGGCGCTCGGCGGCGCCGATTGCGAGGCGTGGCGGCCTGGGCTGTTGCACCAGCCGGTGAACGCCTTGTCCAGCCTGGCGTTCGCGGTGGCCGGAGTGTGGGTGGCGGTCCGGCCCGGTGCGGGCCGCGCCGACCGGGTGGGCGGCGCCGTCTACGCGGGCGCGCTGATCGCAAACGGGGTCGGCAGCTTTCTTTACCACGGTCCCGGCTGGCCGGGAGCCGCCCTCGTCCATGACGCCGCGATCCAGGCCGCCCTCGCGTTCATCGCCGTGGAGGACGTCGCGCTGCTGCGCGGCTGGACCTCGCGGCGGCGCCTGCGCGTCTACGCCTTGGGCCTCGGGGTCGCGTGGTCGGCCCTGGCGCTCGTGCCCACGGCCGGCGTCGCCGTGACGGCGCTGACCGGAACGCTCGCCGCCACCGCCGAGGTGTGGGCGGCGGTGGCCGCGGCTCGGCACCGCGACCACGAAGCCCGGCCTCGGCTCCCGCGCGCCCCCGCCGTGCTCGCCCTCGCCATCGCCGGGTTGGCCGGCGCGGCGCTGCTGGCGGGGCGCACCGAGTCTTCGCTGTGCCGTCCGGACAGCCTGCTGCAGGGGCACGCGCTGTGGCACATGCTCGCCGCCGCCGCGCTGCTCGGCTGGGACCGGTCGCGCCGCGCCCGCCGGGCGGCGGCCGGGCGGCCCGGTGCCGTCAGGAGTCCTGCTCCGTGGGACGGACCAAGATCTCGTTGACGGCGACGCGGCGCGGCCGGGTCACGACATAGACGATGGCGTCGGCGATGTCCTCTGCCCGCAGCCGCTCGATGCCGGCGAAACGGCTCAGTGACCGTTCACGGACCTCCGGCCGCATGTGACTGGACAACTCGGTGTCCGTCGCGCCGGGCTCGACGAGGGACACCCGCACGTGGCGGCGCGCGACCTCCTGGCGAACCGATTCGCTGAAGGCCCCGACGCCGTGCTTGGTGAGGTTGTAGACCGCGCTGCCGTTGCGGACGACCCGGCCGGCGACCGAGCTGATGTTGACGAGGTCGGCGACCCGCCGCGGTTCGCCCGCCGCCGCCGCGAGCAGGTGGGGGAGCGCCGCGTGCGCGACGTACAGTAAGCCCTGCACGTTGATCGTCACCATCCGGTTCCACTCGTCGATCGGGGCGTCGACGGCGGGACCGAGCAGCATCACGCCCGCGTTGTTGATCACCGTGTCCAGCCGGCCGAACTGATCGGCGGTCCGCGCCACGGCCGCGGTCGCCTGTTCCTGGTCGGCGATGTCGGCCTCGATGACGTGGGCACGGCCGCCCGCTGCGGAGATTTCGGAAGCGAGCTCGTCGAGGCGCTGTTTGCGCCGTGCGACCAGCGCGACCGCCGCCCCCTGCTCCGCCAGGGCGCGGGCGGTCGCCGCGCCGATTCCGCTGCTGGCCCCGGTGACGAGCGCCACCGTGCCGTCCAGTCGCTCTGCCATGACTTCCCTTCGAGTTCGCTTGCGGCGGTTGGCCCGCCGGCGCCGCACGGCGGCGTCCACCGGGGGACAAGTGGCGTACTACGGTGACCCGTTCCAGGCGTGGCGGGCGGTGCCGGCCGGACACGTGGCCGATGCGGCGGGCTACCGGGGCAGCAGGATGCCGCGGCCCTGCAGCCGGCCGCCGTCGAGATCGGCGATGGCCTCGGTGACGGCGTCGAGCGGATAGGTCTGGGTGCGCAGCCGCACCTGGCCCTGGGCCGATAGCGCCATCAGCTCGACGAGGTCGTTGTAGGTGCCCACGAGGTTCCCCACGACGTTGATCTCGTTGAAGATGACATCGATGGTCGGCACCTCGACGGCGCCGCCATAGCCCACGACATAGTAGGAACCAGCGCGCCTGAGCATGCCCAGGCCCTGCCGCTCGGTGCCCTTCTCGCCGACGAAGTCGATGACCACGTGCGCGCCCTGCCCGTCGGTGAGGTCGAGGACGGCGCCCACCGGGTCGGTGACCGCGTGCACGGTGTGGTGGGCGCCGAGCTGCTTGGCGAGGGAGAGCGCCGCCTCCGAACGGTCCACGGCGATGATCTGCGCCGGCGTCATCGCGGCCAGGCACTGGACGCCGATGTGCCCAAGCCCGCCCGTGCCGACGACCGCGACGTACGTCCCGGGATACAGCAGCGGCTGGGCCTTCTTGACCGCGTGGTAGGCGGTGACCCCGGCGTCGGCGAGCGCCGCCACGTCGGCCGGCCGCAGCCCGGCATCGAGCTTGACGACCGCCCGCGCGCTCGTCCGCAGGAACTCGGCCATCCCGCCGTCGCAGTCAAGGCCGGGGAATTTCGGCTCGGCGCAGTGCGAGTCGTTGCCGTCGCGACAGGCCCGGCACAGGCCGCAGGACACCACGGGATGCAGGATGACCGCGTCCCCTGGAACGACGTTGGTCACCGCCGAGCCCACCTCCCTGACCCAGCCCGCGTTCTCATGGCCCAGGGTGTATGGCAGCGACACGCCCGTCTTCTCGGCCCACTGGCCCTCGATGACGTGCAGGTCGGTACGGCACAGGCCGGCGCCGCCGACTTCGACGATGACATCGAGCGGGCCTTCGATCGTCGGCTCGGGGACGTCATCGATGACGGGGGCCTCGTCGTAGGCGTGCACGCGGACAGCCTTCACGGCTAACTCCCTTCGGCCGGCGGTGGGCCTTCCTTCGTTCATCTTCCCCCGATGCCATGCCCGACTCCGGCGAACATCCGCCGATATGGGACCGGTCGGGAACGGTCGGCATCGTTGTGGAACGGCGGGTGTCGCGCGGCGTGTCGCGACCACATCGTCGGGGGAGTATGTTCTTCTGGTTTCACGCCCTCGATCGAGGGGCTGAAAGCGGAGGTGAAGATTCGTGGGTGCCGTACACAGCGCCGTCGGCGATGTCGCCGATCACCTCGCCGAGCTCGGGCTGTCGGTGGACATGGTGCATCGGGTCCTCGCCAGGGCCGAGGCCGCCGCCAGGTCCTGCACGCCCAACCACCCGGTCAACGCCGAAGGCTGGTTCCGCTGGGCCAACTCCGTGTGCTACCTGCGCGAGGAGCTGATCCCCGCGGGCTGGGCGCGGGCCCGCTCGCTCAACTTCGAGCTGGTCGTCCAGCCGGGCGGCATGGTCGCGATCGCGGTCACCGCCGGCGACGAGGCGACCGGCTGCCCGGATGTGCAGCCGCGGACCGGCAATCCGAAGGGCGCGATGACCGTCGCCGCCGTGGTCGCCAACGTGGGGCCGCAGACGCTGTTCGAGGTCGACGAGTTCCGCCGGCGCACCTGGTTCCTGCTCTACTACCGCGACGAGCACGAGATCAGGGCCGAGCTGGCACTGCCCGACAACGTCTCGCCCGGCGGCTACATCGACTCCTGGAGCGAACGGATCGTCATCCCGCCCTACCCGCTCGACGGACGTCTGCCGGCCGGGCCGCAGTCCGCGCTGCCGATCGATGGAGCCGACGCGGCGGACGGGGCCGACGGGGCCGACGGGATCAGCGTGCCGGTCCGCCGGCGCGGAAGGTGAGCCGGTCATCGTGGTTTCCGCCTCGCGGCTCACGCTCGCCCGCAAGCGCCGGGGGCTCAGCCTGGTCCGGCTCGCCGAGCTCACCGGGATCAGCACCCGTAGCCTGTCGGCGTACGAGAAGGGCGAGCAGCGCCCCGGGCCAGGCCGGATCGGGGTGATCGCCACAAAGCTCGGCTATCCGGTGGAGTTCTTCTTCGGCGAGGGCATCGACGAGCTGCCCGTCGCCGCGGTGAGCTTCCGCGCGCCCAGCAAGCTGCCGGCGGTCCGGCGGGACGCCGCGCTCGGCGCCGGCCGGCTGGCGATGGAACTGAACCGGTGGATCGTCGAACGGTTCGAGCTGCCCGAACCGGATGTACCCTCGCTCGATCGGCACGACCCGGAGCTAGCCGCCGACGAGGTGCGGGCCCGCTGGGGGCTCGGCGTCGCTCCGGTGCCCAACATGGTGCACCTGCTGGAGGCGCATGGCATCCGCGTGTTCTCGCTGCGCGAGTGCGCCGAGGTCGACGGCTTTTCGACGGTGTGGGAGGGCACGCCCTATGTGTTCTTGAACGTCGGCACCAGCGGCGAACGGGGGCGGTTCGACGCCGCCCACGAGCTCGGCCACCTGGTGCTGCACGGCCGGCGCGAGGCCGGCCCGGCGGCCGAGCGGGAGGCGAACCGGTTCGCCGCGGCGTTCTTGATGCCGCGTGCCGACGTGCTCGCGCACCTGCCGCCGGCACCCTCGCCCGATGTGATCCTGGCCGCCAAGCGGCGCTGGCAGGTGGCGGCGATGGCGCTCACCCACCGGCTGCACGAGGTCGGCGTGCTGAGCGAGTGGCTCTACCGGATGACGTGCGTCGAGCTGGGCAAGCGGGGCTATCGCGCCGCCGAGCCCGGCGGCATCCCACGCGAATCCTCCCAGTTGCTTTACAAGGTCTTCCGCCTGCTGCGCGCGGACCGCATCACCGCCGCCGACATCGCCGCGGACCTGCGACTGCCGACCGACGAGATCAACGGCTTCGTGTTCGGGTTGATCCCCACCGCACTGCCCGGGGTGGGCGGCGCCGCGGCCGGCCCCGCCGGTACCCCGGGCGCCCCGGGCGGCGTGGACGCCCCGGGCGGCGTAGGCGGCGGCGAGCGCCCCACGCTCCGCGTCGTACGGTGATCGCATGGCGAAGTCCCAGATCCTGGAGGTCGCCGGCCGCGAGGTGACCATCACCAACCCGGATAAGATGATCTTCCCCGCCGGCGGCCACACCAAGCTTGATCTGGTGCGCTACTACGTGGCCGTCGCGGAGGGGGCGCTGCGCGGCGTGGCCGGTCGGCCGATGATCCTCAAGCGCTTCGTGAAGGGCATCGACGAGGAGGCCTTCTTCCAAAAGCGGGCGCCGACGGGACGGCCCGCATGGATCGAGGTGGCCGAGCTGCACTATGCCTCGGGCCGCTCGGCCGCCGAGGTCGTCGTACGGGACGCGGCCCAACTGGCCTGGGTGGTCAACCTTGGCTGCGTCGATCTCAACCCGCACCCGGTCCAGGCCGAAGATCTCGATCATCCGGACGAGCTGCGCATCGATCTGGACCCGGTGCCGGGCGTCGGGTGGAAACAGATCCTCGACGTGGCGCTCGTGGCCAAGGAGGTGCTCGCCGACCACGGCCTGACCGGCTGGCCCAAGACGTCCGGCTCCCGCGGCTTTCACGTCTACGCGCGCATCCAGCCGCGCTGGTCGTTTCGCGACGTACGGCTCGCGGCCGAGACCGTCGCCCGCGAGGTGGCGAACCGCGTCCCCGACCTGGCCACCAGCAAGTGGTGGAAGGAGGAACGGCAGGGCGTCTTCGTTGACTTCAACCAGAACGCGAAGGACCGAACGGTCGCCTCGGCCTACTCGGTGCGGCCGAACCACGACGCCCGGGTCTCCACCCCGCTCTCGTGGGCGGAGGTGCCGGAATGCCGGCCGGAGGAGTACACCTTGGCGACCGTCATCGACCGGTACGCCGCGGTCGGGGATCCGTGGCGGGACATCGACGCCGCGGCGGGATCGCTTGAGGGCCTGCTCGATCTCGCCAGGCGGCTGGGCCCGGCCGAAAAGCCGCCCAAGGGCACCGGGCGCCGCCGGTCCACGATGCCGCTCATCGAGATCGCTCGCGCCAAGACCAAGGAAGAGGCCATGACCGGGCTCGCGCGATGGCAGGCCAGGCACCCGTCCGTCGCGCGTCACCTGCACGCCGCCGACATCTTGGTGGACGGTATGCGCGGCCGCAGTTCGATCTGGTACCGGATCCGCGTCAACCTCCAGCATGTGCCCGCGGCCGAGCGGCCGCCGCAGGAGCCGCTCGAGGTCGACTACGACCCCTGGGCGAACGTGCTCTGGCCCGATCAAGACAGCGGGTAGCGCGACGGTGCGAGGGCGCTCCTCGGCTGTCGAACGCCTGTTTGAGCATCGAGGTACGCTGGGCGCATGACGGCTCCGTTCCAGGGCTCGCTGCTCGACACCGGTGAGCAGACCGGTCTCGGGCCGCTCGGGTCATCGGTGCGGCGCACGGCGCTCGCCCACGGGGCCTGGGTCGACGTCCGGCCGAGCTGGGTCACCGGCGCTGACGCCCTGTTCGACCGGCTGGTCCGGGCGGTGCCCTGGCGCGCGGAGCGGCGGCGCATGTACGACCGGGTCGTCGACGTGCCCCGGCTGGTCTGCTTCTACGACGAGGGCACGGCGCTGCCCGACCCCGTACTCGACGAGTGCCGGCGGGCGCTCGATGCCCATTACGGCGCCGAGCTCGGCGAGCCGTTCCGCACCGTGGGGCTGTGCCTGTACCGCGACGGCGGGGACAGCGTCGCCTGGCACGGCGACACCATCGGGCGCGGCAAGAAGGAAGACACCATGGTCGCCATCGTCTCGATCGGGACGCCGCGGGCGCTGCTGCTCCGGCCGCGCGGCGGCGGTGGACCGACGCTGCGCCACCAACTCGGACACGGCGATCTGCTGGTGATGGGCGGCAGCTGCCAGCGCACCTGGGAACATGCCATCCCTAAGACCGCGCGTGGTGTCGGCCCGCGGATCAGCATCCAGTTCCGGCCCCTCAACGTTCGCTGACCGCCGCCGGCCCGGCCGGTGACGATCCGAGCGATCTCGGCCGCCGCGATCACCGCGCTCGGTCGCCGGGCGCCCCGATCCTCCTGACGGTTAGCCGCTCGGCCGCCGGGTACGCGGAGGAGACGCCAACGAGAAAAGGGGTTACGGACAGATGACGGATCGCCCGCAGCCTGGAGACCATGACGCCGGTGTAGGCATCGACGACGAGAGTCCGGCGGCGCGCGCGGCCCGTAACTTCATCGAACTTCTGCAGGGCTTCCGCGTCGCGGTGACCGGAGTACAAGTCCTGTTCGCCTTCTTGCTGACCGTTCCGTTCGCCCCGGGCTTCACCAAGGTCACCGGGCCCGAACGCTGGCTGTTCTACGTCGCGATCGTCGGCGCGGCGCTGGCGTCGATGTTCTTCATCGCACCGGTCGCGCAACACCGCATCCTGTTCCGCCAAGGACGCAAGGAGGCGCTCGTCAGGCGGTCCAACCTCTACGGCCTGCTCGGCACGGTGGCGCTCGCGGTATCGATAACGGCCGCCATCTCGATGGTGGTCGACTACCTTTTCAACAGCGCTCTCGCCGTCGGCACCGGAGCGGGGGCGGCGCTGCTCGCCGCCTGGCTATGGTTCATCGAGCCCGCCTGGGATCGCCGCTCCAGCGGCCAGGACTCTTAGCAGCCGGAGGGTGAGCGATCCGTGAGCCCCGGGAGGGGCCGGATTCGGTCTCGCCGAGCTGCGCCAGATCACCGAGTGGATGGCTGACGTGCTCATGCGCGATGCCGACCCGCTGCCGATCCGGGCGGCCGCCGCCGAGCCGCGCGCGAATCTCGCCGAACGAGCGGAATCTCCCGCCGCGGGCGGGGAAGATTGACGCCGTGGAGTCGGTGCGGGCAGGCGACCGGCTCGCCGGACGGTATCGGCTGGCGGAGCGAATCGGCGTCGGCGGCATGGCCGAGGTCTGGCGCGGCGAAGACGAGGTCCTCGCCCGGCCGGTCGCAGTCAAGCTCATCGACCGTGCCCTGGTGGCCGACGAGGCGTTCCGCCGCCGTTTCCGCGCCGAGGCACAAGCCGCGGCCGGGCTGTCTCATCCCCACGTCGTGACCGTGCACGATTACGGCGAAGAGCACGGCACACCCTATATCGTCATGGAGTTGCT
>CALAED010000600.1 GCA_937891035.1 uncultured Thermomonosporaceae bacterium
CGGGAGGCGCATCCCGCCGGCGGGATGCACCCGCCGAACCCGCGCATGATGCCGACGATGGCCGCCGGCTTGCGCCGCGACCTCGACGAGCTGGAGGCGTCGCTTCGCCGGGTGACGCCGGAGATCCAGACATCGACGGTCTTCTACCGGGCCGTCGCCGACGCCCTGGTGGTAGGACGCGCGTACGTCAAGCGGTGGGAGCGGGCCGCCGCGTGCGCCGACGAGCCCGGCGGGTCGCTTGCCACGGCCGAGCTTCCCGGCGCCAAGCTCACGTCGTGGCGCATCCCGCTCCGCGCCGCCGCCATGCTGCGCCGGCTGTTGCACGTCGAGTGCGCGGCCGGCAACCACCGGCCGGTGCTGCGCGCAGAGCTGGCCGCGACCGAGGAGCGGTTCGCGCGCGGGTGCGCCAGGGCGCTCGAGGGCGCCTTCCAGCCCGTTCCGATGCGCGACCTGGTCGCCCTCCAACTCGGCGCGGCCCTAACGGCGATCACGCACCTGGATTGATCGAGTGCCGGGCGATTGATCGGGTCCCGGCGGAGGAGTATCAGTATTCGCGGCCGGGGCTGCCCTGCGGAGGCCCATCATGGACCTGATCACGGGCCTGGACTGGGATTACCAGGTCTACTACCTTTACTAAGGTTTGCGGCCGACGCCGCCTACGCAGGCCACCTCAGGCTCCTCCCACGGGCCCGGAACGGGGCGCCACCGCGACACCGAGACGACGCCCGGCTCCAGCACCTCTAGGCCGTCGAGGAAGCGGGCGAGCTGGCGTGGGCTGCGGGGCGTGTAGGGGACCGCGCCGCTGCGCGCGTTGTAGCCGGTGATGGCCTCGACGTAGGCCGGGTCGGTGTCGCTGCCGTCGTAGACCGCCACATAGCTGCCGGAGGGCAGCGCGGCCGTCAGCCGCCGCACGATCGACAGCGCCTCGTCGAAGTCGGCGACCAGACCCATGATGCCCATCAACATGAGCGCGACCGGTTGGGTGAAATCCAGAGTCTTGGCCGCCTGAGCCAAGATGGTCTCGGGGTCGCGGACGTCCGCCTGAAGGTAGTCGCATGCCCCCTCGGGAGTGCTGGTGAGCAGCGCCTCGGCGTGCAACAACACCAGGGGGTCGTTGTCGACGTACACGATCCGGGAGCGCGGCGCGACTCGCTGAGCCACCTCATGGGTGTTGTCCACGGTGGGCAGGCCGGTGCCGATGTCCAAGAACTGACGGATGCCCGCCTCGCCGGCCAGGTGGCGGACGACGCGCACCAGCATGTACCTGGACTGACGGGCGATGTCCACCATGCCGGGAAAGATTTCGCGGATCCGCTCGCCGGCCTGTTGGTCTACTGGATAATTATCCTTTCCGCCCAAGAGGTAGTTCCATACCCTTGCGGAGTGTGGCACCGTCGTGTCTATCGGCGACCTTAGGTCTTTTTCCGCATCGTCCCAGGAAAACGCGGAATCGCCGGGTTCGGAAGACGGCTGCGGCCCGGTCGGATTATCGGCCATGGGGAAACTCCCAACTCGGTGCGGCTCCCGGTTCTTGTGCACACAGTGCCATGTTCGGATTGTTGTGAGAAGCTCAATGGGTCCCCGCACAGAAGTCCCTCACCCAAAAGGGGAAGTGGGCGCGATGAAGGATACGAGTCGGGCCGCCGGCGGTCGCCATGACGGCCGGTCGCGTAGCCTATCGCAGCGTGGGCCGACCGCCGTCAGGATGCTGGTCGGAGTGCAACTGCGCCGGCTCAGGGAGGCGTGCGGGATCAGCCGGGCCGAGGCCGGTAAGGCGATCGGCGCGTCCGCGTCCAAGATGGGTCACCTCGAGCGCGGCCGGAGCGGGTTCAAGCAGCGCGACGTGGCCGCGCTGCTCACGCTCTACGGCGTCCGCGACGAGGTCGACCGCGATGCGGTGCTCGCCCTGGTCAAGCAGGACAGCATGCCGGGCTGGTGGGCCGACTACTCCGACGTCGTGCCGGGCCGGTTCGAGCCGTTCCTCGGACTCGAGCTTGCGGCCAGCGTGATCCGCTGCTTCGAGGTCGAGTTCGTCCCCGGTCTTTTGCAGACCGAGCGCTATGCCGAGGCCGTCATCAGGCAGGCTCACGCCGATGACACTGATGCCCAGATCGAGCGGCGGGTCCTCCGGCTGCTCGACGACCAGGGCGGTCTGCGCCGGTTCGTCAACGTGTTCGTGGC
>CALAED010000601.1 GCA_937891035.1 uncultured Thermomonosporaceae bacterium
CGTCGTACAGGGTCAGCGCGAGGCCGAGGGAGTCGAAGCCCGGCCCGAGATTCGCGCTCGTCGCCGGCACCCGCACCCGCACCGGGTCGGCCGGCCAGCCGGACGCGGAACCGGATGGAGCCTGGGTCATGCCAGGCCCAGCGCGGCGGCCGCCTCGTGCGCGTCGGCCCGTACGACGACGGGGGTGGGCGCGCCCGAGATCGCCCAGTCGGGGTCCTTGAGCCCGTGCCCCGTCACGGTGCACACGGCCCGCGAGCCACGCGGCACGAGACCTTCGTCCACGGCCTGGAGCAGCCCGGCGACGCTCGCCGCGGAGGCGGGCTCGACGAAGACGCCCTCCTCGCGGGCCAACAGCCGGTAGGCGGCCAGGATCTGGCGGTCGGTGACGGACTCGATGGCGCCGCCGGACTCGTCGCGGGCGGCCGTGGCCAGCTCCCACGACGCCGGGTACCCGATGCGGATGGCGGTGGCGATCGTGCGCGGCTGGGCGACCGGCTCGCCCCGTACGATCGGGGCCGCCCCACTGGCCTGGAAGCCCAGCATCCGTGGCCGGGCGCCCGGCTCCGCCGCCTCCTTGTAGCCCATCCAGTAGGCGGTGATGTTGCCGGCGTTGCCGACGGGCAGGCAGTGCACGTCGGGTGCGCCGCCGAGCGCGTCGATGACTTCGAACGCCGCCGTCTTTTGCCCCTGCAGGCGGAATGGGTTGACCGAGTTGACCAGGGCCACCGGGTAGTCGACGGCGAGCTTGCGGGCCAGCTCGAGACAATCGTCGAAGTTGCCGTCGACCTGCAGCAGCTTGGCACCGTGCACCAGGGCCTGCGCCAGCTTGCCAACCGCGATCTTGCCGCGCGGCACCAGGACCGCGCAGGCCATGCCGGCCCGTACGGCATAGGCCGCGGCCGACGCGGAGGTGTTGCCCGTGGATGCGCAGATGACGGCCTTGGCGTCGTCTTCGGCGGCCTTGCTGATCGCCACGGTCATGCCGCGGTCCTTGAACGACCCGGTTGGGTTGGCGCCCTCGACCTTGAGGTAGACCTCACATCCGGTGAGCTGGGCGATCCGGTTGCCGGGTATCAGTGGAGTGCCACCCTCGAGCAGGGTGACCACCGGCGTCCGCGCCGTCACCGGGAGCCGATCACGGTACTCCTCGATGACGCCGCGCCACGCCCGGCTCATGGTCATGGCTTCTCCCCCATAGTGCTGCCCACGCTGACCGCAAACGATGACGTGCGGTGTTGTGCGCCGAGTTTACGGCCTGCCGATTCGCTCACCTAAGTCATCCCACATACTGGACGCCGGCCAAGAGGAGGGCGCCGACGGCCGGGGCCGCCGGAGACCTGACGGTCGTTGACGGTCGTTGGCGGTCATCGAGAAATCGGCCGGAGGTCGGCTGAAGGCCCTCAGTAGTGCTTCCGGACGTCTCTTAACGGCTTCGTCGCTCAGCGGATTTCGTCTATTAGAGGATCTCGTCGCCTTCGACGCGCATGACGCTGGCCACCTCGCGAACGCTCTCCAGTCGGCGCAGCGCGTCGACGGTCGCCGTCAACGCCGCGTCGCGGCCACGGTGCGTGACGAGGACAAGCTGGGCGTCGTCGCCGTGCCCCTCCTGCCGGACAGCCTGGATCGACACGTCCTGACGGGCGAATTCCTCGGCCACCTGGGCCAGCACGCCCGGCCGGTCGGCGACGGCGAGCGAGACGTGATAGCGCGTGATCGTCTCGCCCATCGGAAGCACGGGCAGCGCCGCGTAGGTGGATTCGACCGGACCGCGGGCCCCGCCCGCCTTGTTACGGGCCACCGCGACCAGGTCGCCGAGCACCGCGGACGCGGTGGGCGCGCCGCCGGCCCCCGCTCCGTAGAACATCAGCGAGCCCGCCGACTCGGCCTCGATGAAGACCGCGTTGTAGGCCTCGCGCACGCTCGCCAGCGGATGCGACCGAGGGATCATCGCCGGGTGTACGCGCACCGAGACGCCGCGGCCGTTGCGCCCGCCCCGCGCCGGGATCCGCTCGCAGATCGCGAGCAGCTTGACCACGCAACCCATCGCCTTGGCGCTGGCCACGTCGGCCGCCGTGACGTCGGTGATCCCCTGGCGGTGCACGTCCGCCGCGGTGACCGCGGAGTGGAAGGCGAGCTGGGCGAGGATCGCGGCCTTGGCGGCGGCGTCGAACCCTTCGATGTCCGCGGTCGGATCGGCCTCGGCGTACCCCAGGGCCTGCGCCTCGTCCAAAGCGTCGGCGAAGCCCGCGCCGTGGGTGTCCATCTGGTCGAGGATGTAGTTGGTGGTGCCGTTGACGATGCCGAGCACGCGGTGCACGTGATCGCCGACCAGCGACTCTCGCAGCGGGCGCAGCAACGGAATCGCCCCGGCCACCGCGGCCTCGTAGTAAAGGTCGGCGCCGTACTCCCGGGCCGCCCCGAACACCGTCGCGCCGTCTTCGGCGAGCAGCGCCTTGTTGGCCGTGACCACGGCCTTTCCGGTCTTCATCGCGTCGAGCAGCAGTGACCTGGCCGGCTCGATGCCGCCGATCACCTCGATCACGATGTCGACGTCGTCGCGGGCGACGAGGGCGGGAGCGTCGGTCGTCAGCAGCGCCGGGTCGATATCGGGCCGCGGCTTGTCCAGCCGCCGCACCGCGATGCCGGCCAACTCAAGCGGCGTCCCCACCCGCGCGGCCAGATCGGCGGCCTGTTCGTTCAGCAGCCGTACGACCTCGGAGCCGACGTTGCCGCAGCCGAGCAGCGCCACGCGCAGCCGCCGGGCTGCCGGATCCGCGGCCGTCACCGGGCCACCTCCGCCTTCATCTCCCTCTCCCCGCCTCGGCTTCCATTCCATTGTCCGCCTGCCACGGACAGCCCGCGGTGGGCCGCTCAGCGGAGGGCCGCTTCAGGCCACCGCCACGTCCGGCCCTCGTCACGTGGGCGGCGCTGACCCCAGCTCGGCGTCGAGCCGAAGCAGGTCGTCCTCCGTCTCGCGACGGACGATCACGTTCGCCCGGCCGCCGCGTACGGCCACGACGGCGGGGCGCGGCACGAAGTTGTAGTTGTTGGCCATCGAGCGGCAGTACGCGCCGGTCGCCGCGACCGCCAGCAGGTCGCCCGGGGCGAGGTCGCTCGGCAGCCAAAGATCCCGCACGAGGATGTCGCCGCTTTCGCAATGCTTGCCGACCAGCCGGCTGAGCATAGGGGCGGCCTCCGAAGCGCGGGAGACGAGCGCGCAGGTGTACTCGGCCCCGTAAAGCGCGGTCCTGATGTTGTCGCTCATCCCGCCCCCGACCGAGACGTACGTCCGCAGTCCTTCGACGTCTTTGATCGTGCCGACCTCGTACAGCGTGATCCCGCCTGGCCCGATGATGGCGCGGCCGGGCTCGACCATCAGCCGCGGCAGCGGCAGACCGTACGAGGCGCATTCCTTGGCCAAGATGCGGCGGAGGTTGTCGGCCATGTGCTTGGGGTCGATGGGGTCGTCGTCGGGCAGGTAGGCGATGCCGAATCCGCCGCCGAGGTCGAGCTCGGGCAGCTCGACCCCGTGCTCGTCGCGGACGGCGGCCAGCAGCTCGACGACGCGGTGCGCGGCCACCTCGAAGCCGTCGGTCTCGAAGATCTGCGAGCCGATGTGCGAGTGCAGGCCCATGAGTTCGAGCTGATCGAGCCGCATCACCCGGCGGACGGCCTCGAGGGCGGCCCCGGTGCTGCGGGCGAAGCCGAACTTCTGATCATCGTGCGCGGTCGCGATGAACTCGTGCGTGTGCGCCTCGACCCCGGTCGTCACCCGGACCATGACCTTCGGCCGGCGGCCGAGCTCGGCGGCCAGGTAGCCGAGGCGGGCGATCTCTTCGTACGAGTCGAGCACGATGTGGCCGATGCCGGCGCGCAGCGCTCGCTCGAGCTCGGCTGACGACTTGTTGTTGCCGTGCAGCGTGATCTTGTCCGGGGGGAAGCCGGCCGCCAGCGCGACGGCGAGTTCGCCGCCGCTGCACACGTCGAGGCCGAGGCCCTCTTCGGCCACCCAGCGAGCCACCGCGCCGCACAGGAACGCCTTGCCCGCGTAATGCACGTCGCCGTCGTGGAAGGCGGCCTGGAACTCGCGGCACCGAGTCCGTACGTCCTCTTCGTCCAGGACGTACAGCGGCGTGCCGTAGTCCTTGGCCAGCTCCCGTACATCGACGCCGCCGAGCATCAGCGCGCCGTGCCCGGTCTCCTCGCGCCGCGCGCCACGCGGCCACACGGCGGCGGCCAGCGCGTTGAGGTCTGCCGGGGGCGGCAGCGGATGATCTTCGCGCAGGACTTCGGCGTGCCGCGGCCCCGCGGGATGGATTCGGCTCACGTGTCGCTCCGCGCTGGGTGGCTCATAGTCGCTCTTCCGGTGTCTCACCAAGCGTGCGTAGTCCATTGTTCAATGCGACGCGCGCCGCTTCGGCCAGCGTCAGCCGGGCGCCGTGGCGCGGGTTCGGCGGCTCATCGCCCCGCGGCAGCGCGGGACACCGCTCGTACACATCGTGATAGGCGTCCGCCACTCGGACCAAGTGCCGCCGGTAGCCGGCCGCGTCCCGCCCGGCGGCCCGCCCGGGCAGCTCGGCCATGAGCCCGAGCAGCCTCCGCTCCTCGGCCGCGCCCAGCCACCCCTCGGGCGCGCCGGGGGCGAGACCGAGCGCGCCCGCCCGGCGCCATACGGCCGCCGCACGCGCATAGGCGAACCGCACCCGAAAGCCCGGATTGTCGAAGGTCCGCGGCCGATCCGGCCACGTCGAGCCCATGACCGCCGCGCCCTTGCCAAAGTCGCCCGCCTCGGCGATGCGCTTGGCCAGCGCGCCGGGCTCGGGCATCTCGAGCCGCAGGAACCCGGGCCCGACGACCTCACCGCCGACTCGGCGCGCGATGACCTCGGCCACCTGCCGCGGCGGCAGATCGCCGCCGCGCGCCGCCAACCGCAGCGGCAGCGGCGAGACGAAGCTCCCCTCAGCCCACCGCAGGGCGGCGTGCGCGGGCACCTCCCCGCTCAGCTCGCCGGCGGCCGTCGCGGCGCGCACGGCGGCCACGACCGCCTGGTCGAGGTCGGCTGGGTTCACGGAGCGAGACTATCTGACCGGCACCTGTCAGCCCGGTGCCAAATTCCGCACCGTACGGATCAGCTCGGCGGGGTCGAACGGCTTGGTGACGTAGGCGTCCACCCCGATCTCCCGGCCCCGCTGAACATCATGCTCCTGGGCCCGTGCGGTGATCATCACCACCTTGATGTGCCGGGTGGCCTCGTCCTCGCGCAGCCGTACCGCCGTCACCCACCCGTCCAGCCGCGGCATCATGATGTCGAGGGTGATGACGTCCGGGTTGACGTCTCGCACCTTGTCGAGGCAGTCCTGCCCGTCGGTCGCCATCTCCACCTCGAACCCTTCGAGCTGCAGATTGACCGCGATGAGCTGCCGGATGACCTCGTCATCGTCGACCACCAAGACGCGGCCGAGCGACCCGCCCCGATCACCCTCGAGGCGACGTCCCTCGCCACGTCCTTCCAGCTCACTCACGGGCGCGAGGTTAGCCGCTCGGCGTCCGCAACGCACAGTCAACACCACCGCGCACGCCGCCCGCCAACCCCTGGTAACCTTTGTCCCCGCACCAGCCCCGTTAGCTCAGGGGAGAGAGCAACGGCCTCCGGAGCCGTGAGCGCAGGTTCGAATCCTGCACGGGGCGCCACATAGATGGGAACGGATTCGGCATCGTGTTCCCCTCTTTCCGGCTTGTCGAATGCGGCCGTGACATGCCCGGCCGAGCTCGGATGTCTAGCCTTGGGCGACGGCGGCGAACGTCTCCAGTTCTCTGGGGATGTCCGGGCCCGCCGGCTGGTAGACGACTTCGGTGGCGCCCCCTTGCTCCAGCTGAGCGAGCTTTTCCCGCCAACCGGCCCGGTCGAGCGCCATGCCGAGCCCGCCCAGCAGTTCCCCGGTGACGAAGGGCCGGTCATGTTCGTTGATGGCGACCAGGTGACCTTCGTGCATCGCCAGATGGCGATGCTCGCGCGGCACCGCGTCGTAGCCGGCCACCCATTCCCGGCCGCCGGGAATCAGGTCGAGCCGGCCGAACTCTGCGGCGAAATGCAAGAGCACTCCGGCCGCGTGCCCCGCCGCCGCGAGTGAGCGCTCCGAGCCTGGATCCTCATCCTCGTCGAGCACGGTGCCGAATGTCAGCACCGCGCTCCAGTCGAAACCCGGCACAGGGATCGGGGCGCCGAACACTCCGTCGCCCAATTCGCGCGCCACCGCGATGCCCTTCGGTCCTTGCGCGCCGACGACGAACGGCACTTCGATGGGACGGGACGGCGCGAAACCCGGGGAGTGCAGCATCTCGATCGCGGCGCCGTCCCACTCCGTACGTTCCCCCCGCAGCAGCGCCCTGACCACGCGAATGTACTCGGCGACCTGTGCCCAAGGCATCGGCCGCTTGCCCATCGCGAGCCGTCCCGTGAAACCCGACCCCACGCCCACCGCGAGGCGTTCTTGGCCCACCAGTGAGGCGAGGGTGGCGATGGCGGCCGCGCTGACCATGGGATGACGTAGCGCCGGGATCATGACGCCGGGGCCGAGCCCGATGCGGTCAGTGCGCTCCCCTGCCCGGCACAGCTGCACCCACACGTCCGGGTAGAGGGCCGGGGAATCGAAGAACCAGATGCGTTCGTAGCCGAGCCGCTCGGCGATCCGGGCGTGCTCATGACTTTCGAGCGACGTGGCGACGGCGCACGACATCGTCAGGGACATAGGGGTCCTCCTGGCGCGGGGTGCTGAACGCGAAACTACCTCGGAAGGGCTCCTGCCGCTTTCGCGCCGACGTACGGACGCTTGTCGTGACGCGAAGACCTGGTCAGCGGCGGCCGCTATGGCGCATCTCGCGCGGGCTCATCCCATAGCGCCTGCGGAACATGGTGCTCAACGCGCTCGCGGAGACGTCTCTTGCCGCACCACCATCTCCCCTTGGGTCGGCACCAAGAACCGGTAGTCCTCGTCGGGGTCGCGCCGCACCTGGCCGGGTGTCCGCACGTACTGGATCGGATCCGACCGGAAATCGACGACCTGATAGTTGGCGGTGCGCTGGCGGATCGTCCCGCCGCGGAAACCATCGGGCTGCTTATACCGGTAGTCCAGCCGGCAGTGATAACCCGTGACGAGCTCGCTCCAGAAGTCGGCCCGTTCTGCCGGTATGAGATCCGTGGTCGCGGTCAATTCCACGCGATAGGTTCGTCCGGCCACCGAAGTCGCCCTTCGCCACAGCACGTATAGTCGTCTCTCGCTCGCCCAGCGTAACGCAGACCCCTGACTCCTACCTCGAGAAATCGTCAGGCTGCGTATGACGGCAACTTTCATTCGCACAGATGAAAAAACGCCCGCGCGCCGGGGGCCGCACCCGGCGGGATGATCGTCTAAAAGGCCAACGCCACCGGCGGCCGCGCCCCTCGCGCGCTGGGACTCGCTCAACGCGCCACCTCGAACGACGCACCATGGCAGGCACGGATTCCGGCTCCTCCGCCGAGCCGGATCCGCCGCGTCCACAACGCCGGTTCTCCTTTCGTGGAATTTCCAAGGATCTCCTGATCGATCTGTAGCTCTCGTGGGTATCTGGCCTTCTTTTGCACGATCGACTAGGCACTGAGCGAACGAGTACGCCAGTGGCCAAAAGCGGCGGATCCCGTCAAGCGCCCACGTCGACCGATATTTCCAACCAAACAAGTAGCCGGTGATCCACTGAAAGGTTGCGACCTGTCCGAACACCGCGCTGCGTTCGAGTAGAAAAACTCTGCACCGGAGTAGAAATTCTGACCTAGATCTGAAGCTATTGTCCGATGCGCTGCATTTGGCCAACGTGTCTGCACAACCGAGAGGAGCAGAGACGGATGGATGTTGCGGTCCATCGGACTATCGTGTGCGTGGACGTTGAAGGATTCGGCGACCGGCGCCGGACCAACCGCGACCAGGTCGCGGTGCGGGCCGGTTTGTACCGCGCGCTGCGCACGGCATTCGCGCGGTCCAAAATCGATTGGGACAGCTGTACCACGAGGATCGCGGCGACGGGGTATTGGTGCTTGTTCCCGCCGAGGTGCCCAAAGAGTTGCTGGTCGCCCCATTACTGGGCAAACTGGCGGGGGCACTTGCCCGGTACAACCAGGTCGCCGGCCGCCAGCGGCGCATTCGGCTGCGTGCCGCCGTGCATGCGGGCGAGGTCCACTACGACGAACACGGCGTGGCGGGCATGGCCATCAACACGACCTTTCGGCTGCTGGCGGCCGATGCTCTCAAAGAGATCCTGTGCGGATCACCGGGGGCACTGGCCTTGATCGCCTCACAATGGTTCTATGACGAGGTCATCAGGCACAGCCCGAAATTTAAACCTACGACATACCGGCCGGTTCGGGTGGCGGTCAAGGAAACCAAAACCGTTGCCTGGATATCACTCCCCGATCAGCTGGGCGGCGGTGAAGGTGGCGATATCGGCGCGGCTGACGGCGAAGCCGAGTTTTTCGGTGCCGAAGAACCCGATGCGAAGCCTCCCGCTTGGGGGTGTTCTTTGGGGGCGATGAAGCGGCTGACGGTCCAGTCCAGGCCGGAGTGCTTGATGAGGTCG
>CALAED010000602.1 GCA_937891035.1 uncultured Thermomonosporaceae bacterium
TCACTGGTTCGATCCCAGTATCGCCCACCAGCGTTTCAGCAGCTCACAGAGGGTTTCGGAGGTGACTCCGGAGCCCTTTTCCGATCTTTATGGCTCGGCGGTAGCCACCAGGGGAGCCACAACTCAGCGCCGAGCGGCGGTGGCGGGTTCTTCGATGGTGCGGAGCTCCTGGTCGACGCGAGGGCGGCGCGGCGTTGGTGCGACTCACTTGGTCCGGGCGTGGGGCCCTGCGCGCGGTGGTGGGCGTAGGCGGTCCGGCGGTGGGCCGCGACGGTCTCGCGCACCCGCGCCGCGTACCCCGGCGGGCGTACCAACACCGCGAATGGGGTGTTTCGTACGCCGGCCGAGGTATCCGCGGCTCATCGTCCGGGCCGATGAACTGACCCGTGTCGCTGCATCACCATGGGCATCGATCACATTCGGCGACGGTGAGGTGTCCAGAGATGGCGACGACGACAACAACAATCCGGGCGGGTCGCGGGTTCGGCAGGCTGGGCGGCCGCACGCGCAAGGCCTTCTTGTTGCTGCACGTCGTGTCCGGCGCCGCGTGGTTCGGCATCGATCTGGCGTTGGGCATCTTGGTGGTGACCGCCTTGGTGGCCGACGACCCGCGCACGGCGGGGATGGCGGTGCGGGCGGTCGAGTTGTTCGCGATCTGGCCGATGTTCGGCGCCAGCCTGCTCTGCCTGACCGGCGGCGTCGTCCTCGGACTTGGGAGCAAGTACGGTCTGGTGCGGTACTGGTGGGTCGCGATCAAGCTGGCGCTGAACGTGCTGATGTCCACGCTGATCGTCGTTTCGCTGCGGCCCGGCATCGGTGAGGCGGCGCGCATCGGAGAGCGGCTGATGGCCGGCGACACGACCGTGTCGGTGCCGGGTGACCTGCTGTTCCCGGTGGTGGTGGCGCCAAGCATGCTGCTGACCGCCTACCTGCTGTCGGTGTTCAAGCCCTGGGGGCGCACGGGGTGGCGATGACGACCATGGCGTCGGAACGGTCGGGGTCGAACAGGGCGCCGGGGACGCGGCCGCAGGTCACCACAGAACGAGATTTTCGCGCATGATCGTAACTTCGGATGCCAAAGCTCTACATCTAGTGCCGTGCGTGGATAATAGGGTGCGGTCGTCCCCTCCCGTGCGACGGGCTTGCGCCCGCGGGGCGATGCGACGATGGACCGGGAGGCGGTCCTGAGGAGGCGGAGCGGTGGCGGGGGCGTACCGGGACCTGTTCTTGGTGCCGGGGTCGCGGGCGTTCTTCGTCTCCGGGGTTCTCGGGCGGATATCGATGGCGATGTTCGGCATCGGCATCATCCTCCTGGTCTCGGCGATGACCGGGTCGTACGGGATCGCCGGGGTGGTGGCGGCCGCGTACACGATCGGGTCGGCGACGGCCACTCCGATCGCCGGACGGTTGACCGACCGCCACGGGCAGCATCCGGTCCTGTTCGCGATGGCGGCCGGCACGGCGGTGAGCGCCGCGGCATTGATCGTCTGCGCGCAGACGCGGATGCCCACCTGGGCCCTGTGCGTCGCCGCTGCCGCCCTGGGAGCGGCGTCCCCGTCGCTGGGCGGGCTGGTACGAGCCCGGTGGACCTATCTGCTCGACTCACCGAGCCGGCGGCAGGTGGCGTACTCGCTGGAGTCGGTGGCCGACGAGACCATTTTTGTGATCGGGCCCATGCTCGTGGCCGTCGTGGCGACCGGGCTCCATCCGGCGGGCGGGCTGGCCATCGCCGCGGTGCTGACCATCAGCGGGTGCCTGGCCCTCGGCGCGCAGCGGGCGACGCAACCCGCCCCCGCGCCGCGCCGCCGGCGGGCGGGCGGGCGCGATGGTGGCATCGTCGGCACCGCGCCCGCCGCTTCCGCGCCGCCCTCGTGTTTCTCGCCGTCGGGCTGATCCCGATCGTGCTCGTCCGCGACCTGCCGCTCATGATGGCGGTGGTCTTCCTCGCCGGGCTGGCGACCTCGCCAACGCTGATCCCCGGCTTCGGGCTGGTCGAACGGCTCGTGCCCGGGCACCGGCTGACCGAAGGACTGAGCTGGCTGGCCACGGCGGTACGCGTCGGGGCCACCGCCGGCGCGCCGGTCGCCGGCCGTGTCGCCGACGGGCACGGGACGGAGGTGGCCTTCGTCATTCCGCTCGCCGCGGCGGTGCTCGCCGCCGGCATCGGCGTGGCCGCCACGGGTGCGCTCGGGCGGGCGCGGCCGTCGGACGTCTCTTCAACGGAGCCGACGACGACAGAGCCGACCACCCGACCGTGAGGTCCGGGCGGTCACGGGCCGGACCGCGTCACGAGGGGTCGGAGAGCGTCACCAGGAGGTCGTTCAGGCGGGTGACGAACGCGGCCGGGTCGTCGATCTGGGCGCCGAGGGTGAGCACGGACTGGTTGAAAAGGACGTGCGCCCAGTCGGCGAAGCGCTGGTCGTCCGGCTCGTCCTTGAGCCGCTCGACGAGCCGATGCCGCGGATTGATCTCCAGCACCGGCTGGCCGGGCAGGCCGGAGCCTCTGACCCGGCGCGCCAGGTTGATGTCGGTCTCCGGCTCGCCCGACACGATGCAGGCCGGCGAGGTGGTGAGTCGCCCGCTGACCCGGACCGCGTGGACCTTGTCGCCCAAGACGTTCTTCATGCGGTCGACGACGTCGGCGAGATCGGTGCCGGCCTGCTCCTTCGCCTGCTTTTCCGACTCGTCCTCCAGCGCGCCGAGATCGGCGGCGCCCTGCGTGATCGACTGCAGCCGCTTGCCCTCGAACTCGGTCAGGTTGGTCACGACCCAGTTGTCCACGAGCTCGCCGAGCAGCAGCACCTCGATGTCCTTGTCGCGGAAGACCTCCAGGTGCGGGCTGTTCCTCGCGGCGGCCGGCGTCGGAGCGAGCAGGTAATAGATCTTCTCCTGGCTTTCCTTCATCCGGGCCACGTAGTCGGCGAGCGAAACGTCGGCCGCGTCGCCGCCGGACTTGGTCGAGGTGAAGCGGAGCAGCCGGGCGATGTCGTCGCGGTTGGAATAGTCCTCCGGGATGCCTTCCTTGAGGACGGCACCGAATTCCTTCCAGAACGTGGCGTACTTGTCGGGCTCGTCCGTGGCCAGCTCGCCGAGCAGCCGCAGCACCCGCTTGGTCGCGGCCGAGCGAATGTTGTCGACCACGCGGCTGCTTTGCAGGATCTCCCGGGAGACGTTCAGGGGCAGGTCGCTGGAGTCGATGACGCCCCGGACGAACCGCAGGTAGCTCGGCAGCAGCTGCCCGTCGTCCTCCATGATGAACACCCGCTGCACGTGGAGCTTGACGCCGTGGCGCGTGCCCGGCAGCCACAGATCGAACGGCGCGCTGGCCGGGATGTAGAGCAGCAGCGTGTACTCGTACGTCCCCTCAACCTTGCTGTGCACGTACGCCAGGGGGTCGGCGAAGTCGTGGGAGACGTGCTTGTAGAACTCGTTATAGTCAGCCTCGCTGATGTCGCTCTTGGCCCGCGCCCACAGCGCCGACGCCCGGTTGACGACCGTCTCCTTCGGCTCCTTGGCCGCGTCGCCGTCGGCGCCATCCGCGTCGTCGTCGGCGCCCGTCGGCGCCGGCTCCTCGGGCATCAAGATCGGCAGGCTGATGTGGTCGGAGTACTTCTGGATGATCGTGCGCAGCCGATAGCCGTTCAGCAGGTCGTCTTCGCCCTCGCGCAGGTGCAGCACGATCTCGGTGCCGCGGGCCGGCCGGTCGATGGTCGTCAGCCGGTATTCGCCGCGCCCGTCGGACTCCCAGCTGACTCCTTCGCCGCTCGGCGTGCCCGCCCTGCGGGTGGTCAGCGTCACCCGGTCGGCCACGATGAACGAAGAGTAGAAGCCGACGCCGAACTGGCCGATGAGCGTCGCGTCTTTGCGCTGGTCGCCGGTCAGCGCCTGGAGGAACTCGCGGGTGCCGGACTTGGCGATGGTCCCGATGTGGTCCATCACCTCCTGCCGGCTCATGCCGATGCCGTTGTCGCAGACGGTGATCGTACGGGCGTCCTTGTCGAACCCGACCCGGATCTGCAGCGGGGCGTCGTCGTCCTTGAGCCCGGGATCGCCGAACGACTCGAATCGCAGCCGGTCGATGGCGTCGGAGGCGTTGGAGATCAGTTCACGCAGGAATATCTCCTTTTTGCTGTAGAGCGAATGAATCATCAGATCGAGGAGTTGAACGACCTCGGCCTGGAAGCTGAATCGCTCCTGCCCCTGACTTTGACTCGCCTGCGTTGTCACCGTGTCCCTCCCCGCGCCTCAAGCCGACGCCTACCTACGGGCCGGCATCAGATTACCGAGCGGAACCGCCCGCGAGCCAAGTCGGGCCGCCGGCGAGCGGGCCAACGGGGAGCGCGACGGCTACGATCGGCTCAGCCGGTCGGAAGCCGGCGGTTGGGGCGAAGGGGTGGCGATGGCGGCCGGTGACGAACGGGTTCCGCCCGGGCTCGACGTCAGCAGGCCCAACGTGGCCCGCGTCTACGACTACACGCTGGGCGGCAAGGACAACTACGCGATCGACCGCGAGGTGGCCGACCTGTCGCACGAGGTGATGCCGGCGCGGGCGGGCGCCAGGGCCAACCGCGCCTTCTTGCGCCGGGTCGTCCGCTTCCTGGTGGCCGAGGCGGGCGTCCGGCAGTTCATCGACATCGGATCCGGGCTCCCCACGCAGGGCAACGTGCACGAGGTGGCGCAGGCGCTCGACCCGGCGGCCAGGGTCGTGTACGTGGACTATGACCCGGTGGTGCTGGTGCACGCTCAGGCGCTGCTCGGGCGGACCAACACGACCGAGGTCGTCACCGCAGACGTGCGCCGCCCCGAAGAGATCGCGGGCAACGCGACGGTCCGGCGGTTTCTCGACTTCGACCAGCCGATC
>CALAED010000603.1 GCA_937891035.1 uncultured Thermomonosporaceae bacterium
CTACTGAGCCCGACAAGCGGCATCGCCCGGTTTCGCGGTCACTGTATGGCCAGGTGCGTATGGTTTTCCCGATGGGCGCGCGGGATCGTATGCGCATAGACTTGGTCAGCCGCTTGGCGGGGGCCCGCTGAGTACGTGATCGAACCGAAGAGCTACCGGCGGCCGATCGTCTCGAGCGGCATCAGGCGACATCCCGACGATCGTCAGAACAGGCGGCACGCCGAACTTCTCGATCACCAGCCCAACGGCCTCATAGAGGTCGGCGACGGCCTCCTCAGGGGTGTCCCCCACACCGTGCGCGCCTCCGCTCGGGAAGGACGCATGAGCACCCCACGTGCCGTCTTCCTCCTGCTCCAGCTCATAGGGGATCTGGACCATCTGCTTCATGCCGATTTCCCCGCCTTAGCTCGATTGTTCTACTCATCGTGTGTCGGCGAATCGACTACAGACGATCGTGGGTGTCGTAGTGATCGTGCAGTGGTTCCCGTAGTGCGTGGGAACGACTGCATGATCACGGCGGAGATTTCGAGGGGACCGTCCGCGGGGGCGGTCAGATGTCGAGGTGGCCGGCCTTCACGCGGGCGGCGAAGTCGGCCATATCCCGACGCGAGAAGGCGAGCTTGGGACCGTCGGGGTTTTTGCTGTCGCGGATGGCGACGGCATCGCCGAGATCGGCGACCTCGACGCACGCGCCACCCTGGCCGCCGCTCCGGCGGCTCTTGCGCCAGCGCGCGCCGGAGTAGTCGACGTTCATAGTTGCTCCATGGTCTTGGCGATGAGGGCCAGCGATTCCTCGACAGGGAGGGCGTTGTCGCGAATCAGGTCGTACCGTACAACAGCCTCGTTCACCCTGTCGCGGGCCTCGATCGGCTGGCCGCCCGTGGTGCCCTCGACCCAGAGGACCTCCTTGCCGTCGTCCATCTTGAGGAGAATGAACGACCCGTCGAGGCCGGCGTGGGCGCCGCAGGTGATGGGCAGCACGCGGATCGACATCTTGGGGTGTTCTGTCGCCTCAAGGAGTCGCTCGAACTGGGCCTTCATGATGGACCTGCTCCCGACCACGCGGTGGATCACCGGCTCGTCGAGCACGACCCATAGCCAAGGGTGGTCATCGCCGGTAAGGATCTCCTGGCGGGCTATGCGCGCGGCCACCTGTTCGTCAATCTGGCCGGACGGCTGAGTCGCCCGTAGCAGTTCACGAGCGTAGTCCTCGGTTTGGAGCAGACCGGTGATGACCTGGGACTCGAAGATCCGCATGTCGACCGCCTGACGTTCCAGGCCGGGGAAGTCCCGGAACCAGATCGGGACGACGTCGCTTTCGATTAAGTGCCAGAGCTCGGCGAAGATGCCGTCCGTTCCGTACAAGCGATCGAGGCCCTTGGCCAGCGCGGCGTTAGGGGCTGCCTGACCGGCCTCGAAGTTGCCGATCTGCTGTCGCGAGTATCCGAGCTGATCCCCCACCTGGTCCATGGACAGACCGGCCTTTTCTCGCTTGCGCCGCATCTCGGCGGCGAAGAACATCCGCGGGGACGCGTACGGGTTGACTCGGCGAGGTGGACGGCTCATGACGGATACCTCGATTGCCAGGAGGGGAACGGCCATTGCCACAGGTGCCCGCCGCAATGCCACTCGTTCGGCGGCGCAGTGGTCAACACGGGACCGTGACGTAACGCTAGGGAACCATCACCATCAGCTACCCGCAAGCAACACGAGGTAGCCGGGCGTGATATTTAGCCCCACCTGTCACGCGAGGAGACCATCATCGATGTGCACGACCGCACTTGGGCACGACCGGCCGTCAACGGACATCGAGATCCGGCTGGAGGCGGATGAACTCGCCCCCCGCAAGGCGCGTGCTTTCGTTCGCCATCACGTCGCAAGGCTCGGCTATCCCCGGTGCGTCGACGACGCGGCTGTCGTGGTAAGCGAGCTGGTCACCAACGCGGTCACCGCGGCGCCGTTGGGGCCGATCTTTGTGGCGCTCCCGCCGTCCAGCGGCCGGCTGGTGATCGAGTGCTGGGACCTGTCCCCCGAATGTCCGGTGTCGCGCGAGCCCGACGTCCTAGACACCCATGGCCGCGGGCTGGGCGTGGTGAAAGAACTGTCCTTGTCGTACGGCTTCGATCACCGGGGCCGCTGGAAGGTCGTCTGGGCGCTCCTCGACGGCAGGTGAGGCGGCGGCGTTGCGTGAGGGCGGCAAGGCGGTCATCGCCATCTTGCTTCATGAAAACCAGGAGAAGGGAATACGAGGAAATGACCGCTCAAACCGAGTGCGGCAACCGGGAACAACGGCTCGCCACGACCGCCGAGCTGCAGACCATGGCAGAGCTCATTGCCAAATATCCGGCCGAGGCCCAGCTCATCATGGCGGCGCTGGAAGACGGGCTGACACTCGGTCCGATGCAGGTCGTGGACGACATCTGTGGGTGAACTCATGATCGTTCGAAGGATACGTTGCGAGCAACCGGCGGAACACCAGCGACTGGTAGGTCACGCGAGCGGACGGATAGTCCTCGTCTCCGCGAGCGCAGACGCGCGCCGACTCGGCGCCGAGCCGTCATGCGGCGTGCACGGCGCTCAGCATCGCCGCCCTCGCCAGTCCGCGGCGTCGATGCTCTGGGGCTGTGCCCACCGGTTCGAGCCCGGCGACCCGATTGTGCTCATCAAGCCAAACCAGGCAGAACGCGACTGGCGTGCCGTCCTGCGCCTCCACCAGCCAGTCAAGCTCTTCCCGGTACGGCAATGCGCGCATGACCTGGAGATAGCTCCCGGCGGTGACCAATGAGGCATACCCCTGCGTCGAGAAGGCCGCCCGATGCGCGGCGGCCCGAGCGTCGGCGTCGCTCTCGTCTCGTACGGGACGAAGCGTGTAGCCCTCCGGGACCTTGGGCTCCGGCAGGCTGTCGACCCGACTCCTGCCGAGGTGAATAAACAACGGCTCGCCGTCCACTTCTCGTTATCCGTGGCGTGACAGGACATCCCTCAGGTCGGTCTACGCATCGAGCATCGTGACCGTGCGGTGCCGGTTTGCGGCGACGCGTCGAACCACCGCAAGACGTGTTCCGCCAACTGCGGATGCGCTAAGTCAAGGTGTCCCCACCTGCACCAACACCAGGTCCGCAACCACGCCGACCAGGACTACTAGAAAAAGCCAGACTTTAGTCCGATTCCGTGACCGCAGTAGACGCCTCGGCCACGTCCAAGCCCGTGCTCAGAGGGGCAGCCCTTCGAACCACACCGTTTTCTAGCTGTTCGACGACGAAAACACCCGCTCGATTCGATCTAGGACGTAGATCTGGGCGACGAGTTCGTCGCGTCGTGTCTTTGAGGGGTAGATCTTGACTAGTGTCTTGGAATTGAAGGATCTTTACTGGTAGTTGTTGGCCAGCAGCTTCCGGGAAAAGCGGATCGTCCGACAGCTTGAAAGTCCCCTGCCGGTGCGGGCCAGACCATACTTTCGCCGGACCGCGCGGCGGCATGGCCACAGGTGGCCACCCTGTTTTGATGTCGGACGGCAAACCACGGGTCACCGTATCGCGTCCTCATGAGCGAAAGAAAAAATATCTCATCAAAGGAGTTGAAAATGCGCAGATTGCTCGTGGGGTTACTGGCTATTTGTATGCCAGCCGTCCTCATTGGTGCGCTCGGTGCGTCCGCGTCCGCCGCCGAATGTTCGACGAACTGGGGCTCGTTGCAGAAGGGCTCGCTGGATGGTTACGTGGAGGGCTCATACGAAAGCCTCCGAACCGGGCGCCAAACCTGCTATGACCGGCTCGTGCTCGAGGCTACGGGGCCACCCAATGGCGGCTACCGGGTTGAGTATGTGGATCAGGTGTACCGACCCGGTTCTGGATTCCTTGTTCCGCTGCGCGGGGCCGGCAAGCTCCAGATTATCGTCGAGTCCACTGCCTTCGCTCCGAGTTTTCCCGGGGTTTCGTCCGAGTTGGCCAACGTTTCCGGATACACGACATTCCGGCAGGTCGCAGCAGCGGGCTGGTTCGAGGGCCAGACAATTATCGGGTTGGGCGTGCGGGCACGCCTGCCGTTCCGTGTCTTCACACTGCCGCGAGATGGCGGCGGTTCGCGTCTAGTCATTGATGTAGCGCACGTCTGGTAGATCCGCGACCCGAACACCAGGGCCGGCCGATCTTGCAAAGGACCGGCCGGCCGAGCTCGAAAGGAACGGTATGAACCAATTCATTCGCGGCGGCCTGTTGGTCGCAGCGGTGGCGGCCGGTTCGCTTCTCGTGGGTACGCCTGCGTCAGCGGCCACCCTTACTCCGGCAGCAGCAGCCGAGCACGTCTCGGCTCACCTATCCACGGTCAAGCCGCCAAAGGTCAAGCAGGTGCGGTATATGTGTACCCCCGAGGGCGCAATCGTCTCCCTCAGACTCCGCAACCCCAACAAGATGGAGTTGTCCTTCCAGATAGCGCTGTTCGGAAGCAACATGCAGGAGGCTCAGGCAGTGACGCTGCCCGGCAAGACTGCCGAGCGTGCCAGGTTCGACGGCATGGTCAATGACGATTACACGATCCAGGTTTTCGACTTCCTGGGCGAAACGGTCGACTCTGCTGAGCTAGTCGTGGAGTGCCCGCTTGTCACCTTAGTGTCATGGAATTGATGGGCTTTACTTGCAGTCTTCTATCGGCCCGATACGGGTCGCGAACGACATCTGTCCAGGCGGGGTCCAATAGCCCGAGTCGGCTGGTGGGCACGGCCAAGTGAAGGTAGTTCGGATACCAGGGCACCCACATCACGCTCAGGTAGCACGCACGAGATGACCCCCAAATGAAGCACGTGGGGTGACAAGTGCTCGTCGTCGTGCCGCAACGTGGACTTGGAGGCGCTCCGGCGTTTC
>CALAED010000604.1 GCA_937891035.1 uncultured Thermomonosporaceae bacterium
GACGGTACGCCGCAGTTCGGGATGCTCGGCCAGCCAGCGATCGCTGACCGCGCTTTCACCGGCCCGGACGGTGTCATCCAGGATGATCACCACATCGTCGGCGCACTTGGGCAGCAGTATCGGCAGCGCCGGGTAGCGTACGGCCGCGTCGATCGTGCCCGGCGGGCCGTCCACCAGCAGCAGACCGATCTTGTCGAGGTCGGCGACGGCGCGGACGTCATACCACGGCTGGACGCCGGCCCGGCCCTCCCACGGCGCCAGCGGCGCGTGCCGAACCTCGACCACATTGTCAAGCCCGTGCGCGCGCAGCAGATCTCGGGTCAGGGCCAAGAACCGCTCATCGTGCTCGAGCGCCACCACGCGGCCGGTGCCGAGCCGTTGGACGGAATAGCCCAGCCACACGCTCGACGAGCCGCTGCCGCATTCGACGATGAGCCGCGGCTGCCGGGCGAAGACCTCGCGCATGACCAGCCGGAGCGCGTCGGGGGACAGCGCCCAGCCGCGCAGCGCCGGCAGCGGCGCCCTGGCGCCGATCAGCGCGCGCAGGTCGACCATGGCTTCCAGCTGCCGGTATGCGGCGGAGACTTCGTCGCTCAGCTTGGTCGTCCTGGCCTCGTCGGCGCGCGCCTGGCTTTCGAGGCCGTCCGCAAGATTTTCCGCCAACCTGTTCAGGCCGCGCCCCAAGCCGTCCAGGGTGTCGGCGAGGCGGCCCACCCCGCGATCGATCCGTATGACCCGGTCGAGCAGCGCCGCGACCGCCGCGACCGCCGCGAGGACGGCGCTCGCGGCGACCACGATCGCCGCGACGCCGGCCGAGATGGCCCCCAGCGCGACAAGCGCCGCCGTCACGACGATCGCGGCACCCCAGCCGGCCAGACCGAGATACATCAGTCGGCGACGGGACGGTACCCGCACCACGTCACCTCCCGCGATCAGGTCCGGGCGACGGCCCAAAGCCCCATTGTCCCTGGAGGGCAGGCAGATGAACGATCTTGAAGTATTAGACCGTTCTGTCCTATTAGGCGATTCCTGGTGACGGCTTGACGATCGTCGTGGCGGCGATGCGGCTCCCGTACGCTTGCGTGGCGTCCGGATGGCGGATCGCATCGATCGAGAACGGGAAAGGGGCCCGGCCGTGGCGAGATTCGTCCTGCAGCTGTCGTTCAAGAACAACGCGCGTCGCCTTGAGGTACGGCCCGCTCACCGAGAGTACCTGCGGACACTGCTCGACCAGGGGAAGCTGATCACCGCCGGGCCGTTCGCCGACGACACCGGCGCCCTGCTCGTCTACGAGGCCGCCGACGCGGCGGAGGTGCGCGACATCCTGGCCGCCGACCCCTACACCGCCGCCGACGTCTACGACGTCGAGCAGCTTCGCGAGTGGACGCCCATCCTGCCGTGACCCGCCACGCCCGAACCCCGCCCGAACCCGCCCGCCGGGTACGGCCATGAACGGATCGTGGCGCGCGCGCGTCCAACAGCCATGACCCGCGAAGTTCGCGGGTCCCGGCACCGCCGGGAACATCGTCTGACGGCTCCTCGGACGGACGTGTGGACGCAGGATCGCGCCGGGCGCCGTACCCTGGAGGGAAGCAGACTTCACTATCCGAGGCTGAATAGGAAGGATTGAGAACCCTGGCACCCATGCCGGAGGGTCCCGCACCGGCCCCCGTGATCCAGCGCCTGCGCGTGCGCTATGCCAAGCGCGGCAGGCTGCGGTTCACGAGCCATCGCGACATATCCCGGGCCGTGGAACGCGCGGTACGGCGCGCCGGGCTCCCTGTCGCGTTCAGCGCGGGATTCACGCCTCACCCGAAGATCTCATACGCGGGTGCGGCGGCGACCGGGGTGGCCAGTGAGGCCGAGTACCTCGAAATCGGGCTGACCGAGACCCGCGACCCCGCGCGGGTACGAGCCGATCTCGACACGGAGCTGCCCGGCGGGCTCGACGTCTTGGACGTCGTGCCGGCGGCGGCAGGCACCGCGCTCGCGGACAGGCTGGCGGCGTCCGAGTGGCGGGTACGGCTGGACGGCGTCGATGCCGACGTCGTTGACCAGGCCGTACGCGGCTTCCTCGCGGCCCACGAGATCGAGGTCGAGCGTCTCACCAAGAAGGGGCGGCGCCGCTTTGATGTCAGGGCCGCCGTGTTCGCTCTCGAGCTGGACCGGCGCGCCATGACCGATACGGCCGGCCCTTGTGCAATAATTCGAATGGTTGTTCGGCATACGAACCCTGCCGTACGACCTGACGACGTTCTCGCCGGCCTGCGACACGTGGCCGACCTCGCGCCGCCGTCACCGCCCCTGGTGACGCGGCTGGCGCAGGGGCCGCTGATCGCGGAGACCGGCGGGCTCGCGGATCCACTGGATCCCGACCGGCAGGAGAGCGATCGGGACGCACCCGATCGGCAGGCCGCACCCGGCGCCACCGGCGCCCAGGTGATCGGCCATGAGTCCCTGCAGCCGGCCGGAGCGGTGGATACGGGCGTCGTCGCCGCCCGACCGTAGGATCTCGCGCTCTCACCCGCGAATCCGCACGGAGAAAGCCGGGCGTGACCAACGGCTTTCGTCGTTGGTGCTGGTCATTGTGCCGGTGCCGACGGCGTCTAGAGGAAACGGAGAGCTCCTGTGCGGCGCACGAAGGTCACCGTTCGCGTGGCCCGTCGGCTCGCGCCCGGGAGCCTGACGGGAGATTGCCCGCATGCTCGACAACGAGAACGTCGGCGACGATAACGACAACGCAGCAAATATCGGAAACGCGGAGAACAACGCCGAGAACCCCGATAACGACAAGAACGCGGCGGCCGCAGCGGATTCGGTGAAGACCACCCGCACGCGGCGCCGGGCGGCGAGCCGCCCGGCGGGGCCCCCGCCCGAGATACCGCAACCTGAGCCGCGGCCGGCAGGACGGTCGGCGGCGGGACCGGCGACGCAACCGGGGCAACCGGCGGAGTCGGCGGAGTCGGCGGCGGAGCCGGGACCCGAGCGCACTCGCGATCGCGGCGCGCCGAAGGCCGCCGCGGAGCCCGCACCGGCCGTGGTGGGTCCGGCGACCGTTCCGGTTGCGACGTTCCAACCCCCGACCATGGTGGTGTTCCAGCCTCCGGAGGTGGCCCCGCCCGCCAGGCGTACGGAGTCCGAGGCCGGGCGCGGCGGCGCCGAACCGGCGGTCGATGACCTGGACGCCGACGATGGTGCGGACGACGACGACGGCGCCGACCGGCCCTCCCGGCGTCGGCGGCGGCGCGGTGGTCGTGGCCGCGGCCGATCGAAGGACACCGACGGCGCCGAGGGCGCCGAGTCCGGGGAGGCCGGCGAGCCGGCCGATACCGATGTCGGCGCCGAGCCGGGGCTACCGGGCGACGGCACCGAGAGCGCGGGCCAAAAGGCGGCGGACAAGGGTCGGCGCAAGGACAAGGCGGATAAAGCCGACAAGGCGGACAAGGATAGGGGCAAGGACAAAGACAAGGCCGAGGCCGCTGCGGCGGCCGTCGGCGAGGAGCCCGGCCAGTCCGGCCAGACAGGTAAGTCCGGCCGGTCCGGTGAGCTGGACGAGCGGGACGCCGCCGACGATGAGGACGAGGGCCAAGACGGCGCGGGCACCCGGCGCCGGCGTCGGCGGCGGCGCCGTGGTGGCGGGGCGGACGCCGAAGACACCGCGGCAGACGATCCGCCCAACACCGTCGTCCACGTCCGCGAGCCGCGCGCCGCCGAAGACGAGGTGCAGTCCGTCAAGGGCTCGACCCGGCTTGAGGCCAAAAAGCAGCGCCGCCGCGAGGGCCGTGAGCACGGCCGCCGCCGCCCCCCGATCGTCACCGAGTCGGAGTTCCTGGCGCGTCGCGAGTCGGTCGAGCGGGTCATGGCGGTGCGCAGGCAGGGCGAACGCACGCAGATCGCGGTGCTCGAGGACGGCGTGCTCGTCGAGCACTATGTGGATCGTGCCAGCCACCAGTCCTACGTCGGCAACGTATACCTCGGCAAGGTGCAAAACGTGCTGCCCTCGATGGAGGCGGCGTTCGTCGACATCGGCAAGGGTCGCAACGCCGTGCTCTACGCCGGCGAGGTCAATTGGGACAACGCGGGCCTGGAGGGTCAGCCGCGTCGCATCGAATCCGCGCTGAAGTCCGGCCAGTCGGTGCTCGTGCAGGTCACCAAGGACCCGCTTGGCCACAAGGGCGCGCGGCTCACCAGCCAGATCTCCCTGCCCGGCCGCTACCTGGTGTACGTGCCGGACGGGTCGATGACCGGCATCAGCCGCAAGCTGCCCGACAAGGAGCGCAACCGGCTCAAGCAGATCCTCAAGAAGGTCATGCCGGAAAACGCCGGCGTCATCGTCCGGACCGCCGCCGAAGGCGCCACGGAGGAGGAGCTGTCCAGAGACGTCTCCCGGCTGTCGGCCCAGTGGGAGAACATCCAGCGGCAGGCCAAGTCCGCGTCCGCGCCCGCGCTGCTGTACGGCGAGCCCGACCTGACCATCCGGGTCGTACGCGACGTGTTCAACGAGGACTTCGCCAAGCTGGCGGTGGCCGGCGACGACAGCTGGGAGATGGTGGCCGAATACATTCAGTACGTCGCGCCGCACCTGGCCGACCGGACCACGAAGTGGACCGGCAGGCAGGACATCTTCGATGCCTACCGGATCGACGAGCAGATCGCCAAGGCGCTCGAACGCAAAGTGTGGCTGCCCAGCGGCGGTTCGCTGGTCATCGACCGCACCGAGGCGATGACCGTCATCGACGTCAACACCGGCAAGTTCACCGGGCAGGGCGGCAACCTCGAGGAGACCGTCACCCGCAACAACCTCGAGGCGGCCGAGGAGATCGTGCGCCAGCTGCGGCTGCGCGACATCGGCGGCATCATCGT
>CALAED010000605.1 GCA_937891035.1 uncultured Thermomonosporaceae bacterium
GACCTCCTCGCTATCAACTGGCCCGATGCGTTCGCACCTTAGTGCCTGCTCGCCGCTCGGGCGCCATCGCCCCCGGTCTGCGGCGGGACACCTTGATGTTACTCACGAGTAGCCCATCGCCCAAACGGGGCGCGCGCACCGGGTCACCCTCCCCGGCTCGTCAGCCGAAGAGATCGTCGATCAGGTCCCTGAACCGCTCGAGCCCGTCGGTCATCCACTCAAGGTCGAACGGGCGCAGATCGGGCACCTGGGTGGGCGCCAGCGTGACGAGGAAGAAGGCGACGAGGGCCAGGCACACCGCGAAGATGACGGCGGCCTCGCGGCGCGGCGCGACCACACCCCAGGTCCTGGCCAGCTGGCGGCGGATCGGCGCGCCGCCGGGGCCGAGGCAGTGCACCAGGATGAAGGCGGCCACGCTGATCGCGATGTACCTGCGCACCGACATGCCGGGCTGGGCGACCATCACGATGAACAGCACGGCGGCGCCGGCCATGGCGCCGATCGGCGCCACGAACACCGTGGTGAGCGCGGCGCGCGGCAGCTTGAACGGAGCCTTGATCGTCGCCGCGAGCACGTCGCCGCCGCGCGGGCCACGCCGGGTGCGCTTGGACTCCATGTCCCGCGCCGCCCGGTCCCCGGCGCGTAGCAAGAGCACCACCGCGAGCACGACGATGGCCGTCGCCATCGGCAGCATGAGGGCCAGCCCCAGCGTCCCGACGAGCGTGAACAGGCTGAGCAGGCGATACCAGGCGTACGGCTTGGCGCGCTCCGCCCGGCCCGGCGGGTACCCGCCCGGCTGGTAGGCGGCCGGCGGATAGGGCCGCTGCGCCGCGGGGCCGTAGGCACCCTGTCGCGGCGCGTACGGATCGCTCGCCGGGTGACGCGGCAGCCGGCCCTGCGGCACCGTGGCGGAGGCCGGCCGCGGCGCCGGCGGTGGGGCCGCCGGTGGCAGCAGGCCCTTGAAGTCCTTGGGCTGGGCCGGTGGTGGGGGCGGCGGCCCGGCCGGCCGGCGGTCGCGCCCGGCATCTCGCTGAGTCTCGGACGTCGCGGCGGCGGGTGGCAGGTCGGGCCGGCGCAAGTCGGGGGCGGTCACGTCCAGGTCGATCCGCCGCGCCAACTCGGCCAGCGCGGCGGCCGACGGCCGTTCGGCCGGATGCCGCGACATCGCCGACCGGATCAGCGGCAACAGCGCGTCGGGCACGCCTTCGAGGTCGGGCCGGCCCTCCATGATCTTGTAGAACACCGACTCGAAGGAGCCGGTGCCGAAGGGCGGCCGTCCGGTCGCGGCGAAGGCGACCGTGCTGGCCCACGAGTGCACGTCGGCGGGCGCGCCGGCCTCCTCGCCCTCGATGATCTCGGGGGCCAGGTATCCGGGCGTGCCGATGACCAGGCCGGTCGCGGTAAGCCTGGTCGAGTCAACAGCCTGCGCGATGCCGAAGTCGATCACGATCGGCTCGCCGTCGAGGAACATCACGTTGCCCGGCTTGAGATCGCGGTGGATCACCCCGGCGGCGTGGATGGCGGCCAGCGCCCGCGCGAGGCCGGTGGCCAGCCGCTGCAGCGCGGAGCCGTACAGCGGCCCCTGTTCGAAGACCGTCTCCTCCAGCGTGCTGCCCGGCACGTACTGCGTCACCACGTACGGAGGCTCGGCCGTGACGTCAGCGTCGATGATCTCGGCGACGTGCGGGCTGTGCACCCGCCGCATCGTGTCGACCTCGCGGGCCAGCCGGCGCAGCGCGGTGGCGTCCCCGGCGACCGCGGGACGCAATACCTTGATCGCCACCTTACGGCCGTGGGAATCCACGGCGAGGTGAACGACCCCCATGCCGCCCTCGCCAAGACGCTCCAGCAGGCGGTAGCCGCCGATGCGATCGCCGGACGTTTGAACCCCCTTCATCGGACGCCACATTACCCGCGCCCGCTGGGCACGGCCGGATCGAAGAGCCATTTCATCCCGCTACGGTGTCGACGTCGGACCTGACCACTTGGACGACGTTTCGACCCGCCCCGTTCCGGTCAGGCGGGCGTGGCGCGTGCCATGCCGTCGATCACGGTGGCGGCGGGCAGCTGGGCGAGCGTGCCGCCCGGCACGACCAGTTTGGACCTGCGCAGGCCGCTTCCCACCACGACCCGCCGTTCGGCGACGACGGCGGCGTCGATCAAGACGGGCCAGTCGGCGGGCAGCCCGAACGGCGTGATCCCGCCGTATTCCATCCCGGTCCGCGCGACGGCGTCGTCTTGGGCCGCGAACGACACCTTGCGCGCGTCGAGATGCTTGCGCACCACGCCGTTGACGTCGGCCCGCGTGGTGGCGAGCACGACGCAGGCCGCCATCCGCAGCGCGCCTGCCCGCTTGGCCGCCACGATCACGCAGTTCGCCGACACCTTCAGCGGCACCCCGTAACGCTCGCAGAACGCGGTGGTGTCGGCCAGCGCCGGATCGATCTCGGCCACCCCGAGCGGCCCGTCGCCCGAACGCGCCAGCACCGCATCCGCCACCGGGGCGGCGAGCAGGTCGGTGCGGCGCTCGACCGGCTCGACCGTCAGGCCCCACAGCTCAGCCATAGTCCGCTCCGGTGCAGCCGACCTCGCCGGCGATGGTGGAGCAGACCCCGAGCAGCCCCATGATCTCGGTGTAGTCGCCGGTCGTGAACTCCGTGGTGCGCGGCCCGGCGAGCCGTACGCCGGGTATGACCGCACATGACCGCGCGATCGCCGTCGACGCCCACTCGATGGCAAGGGTGTACGGGGCCGGCACCACGTACGGCTCGAACCGCCCGATGCCCTTGACCGCCCGGACGGCCGCCTCGGTGATCTGCTCCTGGGCGCGGGCCGGCGGCACCAGCCGGGCGGCATACCGATCCGACCCCGCCTTGACCGCCACCGTCTCGACCTCGCCGAGCAGTTCCCGCGCCTCGGCGCAGGCGGCGGCGTCGCCGGTGACCAGCGCCACCGGCACCCCGTACGAGCCGGCGAACGCGGCCATCAGCCGGATCTCCCCCGCGACCTCGCCGTTGAGGTGGACATCGAGGATCTCTCTGCCCATCCATGTGTGGTTCAGCACGCCGGCGGGAGTGCCGGCGCGCGCGTGGTAGCCGACGAACAGCGCCGCGTCGAAGGCCGAGCCGAGCCCCTCGCCCATGCGCATCGGCTTGTAGGGGCCGCGGGCCAGCGTGCACCGCCGGTCGATCATGTCGACCCGGAGGTTGCGGCCCGTGCTGTGCGCGTCGGTGACCGCGACCTCGGTGGCGCCGGCGGCATACGCGCCCGAAACCGCGGCGTTCGCGTCGCCGGTCATGAGCTCGCAGCCGCGTTCGTAGCCGCGCCCGCCCGCGCGCATCTCCGCCGGATCGGTGAGCCCGGACACGCCCTCCATATCGACCGATACGAAGACCTTCATCCCGGCTCTCCTCAGCGCCCGACGAAAGAGGCCTTGCCGGGGCCACTGTCCATGAAGCTGCGCATACCTATCGTTTGGTCCTCGGTGGCGAACAACGCGGCGAACTGGAGCCGTTCGATCTCCAGGCCGGTGCGCAGGTCGACTTCGAGGCCGGCGTCGATGGTCTGCTTGGCGGCGCGCAGTGCCACCGCCGGCGCCCCCCGATACCGCCCCGCCCACTCGCGCGCCGCGCTGTAGACGTCGGCGTCGGGCACCACCAGGTCGACCAGGCCGATGCGCAGCGCCTCGTCGGCCGCCACGTGCCGCCCGGAGAAGACCAGGTCCTTGGCCTTGGCCGGGCCGATCAGGCGGGCCAGCCGCTGGGTGCCGCCGGCGCCCGGGATGATGCCCAGCTGGATCTCCGGCTGCCCCACCTTGGCCCCCTCCCCGGCCACCCGGAAGTCGGCGCACAGCGCCACTTCCAGGCCGCCGCCCAGGGCGTATCCGGTGATGGCGGCGATGACCGGCTTGGGGATCCCCGCGAGCGCCACGGTGAACTCCTGCAGCAGCGTCGCGTGCCCCGTCGCCTCGGTGTACGACAGGCCGGCCATTTCCTTGATGTCCGCCCCCGCCGCGAAGACCCGCTCCCCGCCGTAGATCACCGCCGCCCGTACGTCATCGTCGGCACCGACCTGCCGGGCGGCCTCGATGAACTCTCGTTGCACCTGCGCGTTGAGCGCGTTCATCTTCGGCCGGTCCAGCCGGATGGTGGCGATCGCTTCATCGACCTCGACCCGTACGAACTCGCCCACGGCGCCTCCTTGATCGTTCCTGCTGCCCAGAGCGAGCCTAACCGGCCCCGGCTGCCAAGAACCGATCACAAGACCCGTCGTCCGTCCTCTACAATCCGTAGCGATGCGGGTACACCTCGCTCATGAGGAGAAGGCGGCGAAAGGATGGGCGCGCCATGGTGCTGCTGCATACGCCCAGGGCGGTCCAGCTCCCAGAGCCCGAGATCGCCGACGTGGA
>CALAED010000606.1 GCA_937891035.1 uncultured Thermomonosporaceae bacterium
ACCCGCCCGCGCCGCCCGCGATGTTCGGACTGACCGGGGGCTTCCCGCGACCGGTGCCGAGCGACGCCGTGGTCGCCGCGCTCGCCGTCCCGCTACCCGCGCAACTTGTTCAGAAGCTTGTGCTCCTGGCCGTCTTCGTGCTGGCCGCGTGGGGCGCGGCCCGGCTGGTCCCCGCCGGGCACCCGGTGCCACGGCTGGCCGCCGCCACCTTTTATGTATGGAATCCGTACGTCGCCGAACGGCTGGTGCTCGGGCACTGGGCGCTGCTGCTGGGGTACGCGGGCCTGCCGTGGGCGGTCCGCGCGGCGGCGACGGCCGGCGATCGGGGCGGCGTGGCCAGGCTGACCCGGTCTTTGGTGCCGGCGGCGGTTGGCGGGTTCGCCGCCATGAACGTCTCGGCGCTCGTGGTGGCCGGCGTCGTGGCCCTGCGGCCCGCGGGGCCCGGACGGCCATGGCGGCGCCGGCTGCCCGGCATGGCGCGGGCGGCGCTGGTCATCGGCGTGCTCTCGATGCCCTGGCTGGTCCCCGCCGTCCTGCAGCGGCTGGCGGCGACGGCGGGACCAACGGCCGGCGACGCCACCGACCCGGCTGGGGTCGACCTGTTCGCCGCCCGCGCCGACACGCCGTTCGGGACGTTCGGCGGCCTGCTGTCCCTGGGTGGGATCTGGAACCGCGAAGTGGTGCCGCCCGGCCTCGGCGCCTGGCCGGGCGCGGCGGCCCGGCTGGTGCTGTCGCTGGCGGCGATCGGTTTCTTCCTGGCCCGGGTACGCCACGCGCGCCGAGCGGGCCAGGCGGCGGACCCGTGGCTCGGCGGGCTGGCGGTGGCGGCCGGGATCGGGCTGTTCATCGCCTGCGTCGGCATCACCGAGCCGGGGCGGGCGGCGCTGCGGTGGCTGATCGGGGCGTGGCCCGTGTTCGGGGTGCTGCGCGACGCGCAGGTGTGGATCGCGCCGCTGGCCCTGGTGGAGGCGGTCGGCCTGGCCGCCGCCGCATCGGCCGTCCTCGCCTGGCGGTCGCGGGGCGAGCGCGCCGCCGGGTCGGCGAACGGCGGCGGGGCGGGAGCGGGCGAGCGGCTGGTGCTGGCCGGCCTGATCGCCGTGGCGCCCGTGGTGTTGCTGCCCACGGCCGGCTGGGGGGCCGGCGGCCGACTCGAGCCCGTCCGGTATCCGGCCGACTGGGCGGCGGCCCGGCGGATGATCGAGCGCGATCCCGTGCCCGGAGCCGTACTGTCGCTGCCGTGGGCCGCGCACCGGCAACCGGCGTGGAACGACGGCCGGACGACGCTTGACCCGCTGCCGCGTCTCGTGTCCCGCCGGGTGGTGTGGAACGACGGCCTGCGGGTCGGCGGCCGTGAGCTCGCACCGGAGGATCCGGCGGCGCGGACGGCGGCGACGCTGCTGCGCGCGCCGGGCGCGGTGACCGAGCCGCTGCGCCGGGCGGGGTATCGGTACGTGGTCGTGGCGGACGGCGATGCCGCCTCCGGGCCGAACGGCGACGGACCGCCGGGCGCGGATGAGAACCGATTCCAGTCCCGGCTGGCGGGGGCCCGGCGGGTCTTCGCAGGCCCCCAGCTGGCCGTCTATCAGATCCCGTCCCCGGCCCGGTTCGCCGAGGTCGGCGCCCCGCCGCGCGGCATCGTGCTGATAACCGATCTAGTACCACTTTTGCTAACGCTCTGGTCATTTGGTGCATCCGGTTCTACTCTCTTGGCACTACGTACTCGGGAGTAGGGAGGCTGGCCGGATGCGCATCCTGATCGCCGTGGTGATCGGTGTTCTGCTCGCGGGGGGCGCCTCGGTCGGTGTTGTCAGCGTGGCCAAGCCATCGCCCGACCCGGTCACCAAGCCTCTGTACAACTACGGCGTCCGCTGATCCGGGCACTCCGGAGAGCGCGGACCGTGCGCCGCCAGGTCGGCGCGGCCGTCTGCCAAGCGTCGCCGCCGGCCTACCAATATCGTCGTCGTGCGCTCTGTGGAGGTGCTTGTGCCGTCACGGCACCCGGGGTCGCCGGGGGCGGCATCCTTGGGGTCGTCCATCCCCTTGGCCGCGGCCACGCTCGACCCGGCGGTGCCCGCCGAGCCCGCACAGCCGCCGGAGCCCGCACGCCCCCCCGGGCCAACGGAGACCGCGGAGCCAACGGAGACCGCAGGGCCAACGGAGACCGCAGGGCCAACGGATAGCGCGGCCCTCGCGGATCTCGGCGGTTTGCGCATCGCGATGGTCAACTGGCGTGACCCCTGGCAGCACGTCGCCGGCGGAGCGGAGGAATACGCGTGGCAGATCAGCCGGCGGCTGCGCGACCTCGGCGCGGACGTCGTGTTCGTCACCAGCCGCGAGACCGGCCAGGCCAGGCGCGAGACGCGCGAGCGCATCGCCGTGCACCGCATGGGCGGCATCTTCACCCGGTACCCGCTGGCGCTGTGCTGGCTGCTGGTGCGCCGGTGGCGGTTCGACGTCGTCATCGACTGCATGAACGGCATCCCGTTCTTCACCCCGCTCGTGCTCCCGCGCCGCACGACCGTGGTGTGCGTCGTCCACCACGTCCACGACCAGCAGTTCTTCGTGCATTTCCGAAAGTGGCTGGCGACCATCGGCAAGATCCTCGAAGGTCCGGTGGCGCGCCGGATCTACCGGCGCCGGGCGGTCGTCGCCGTCTCGCCGTCCACGATGAGCGCCATGCGCGAGCGACTGCGCTGGACCGGCCCAATTTTCATCGTGCCCAACGGCTCGCCGGCCCCGGCCCCGGCCCAGGTGGCCGCCGGGCTCGTCCCCGCGCCCTCCGGCTGCGCCGACCCGACGCCGGCGGCGGGGCCCACCGGACGCGCCGGGCCCGGCGCCCCGGCCATCGTGTGCGTCGGCCGGCTGTCGGCCCACAAGCGCGTGGAACGGGTCGTCGACATCGCCGACAAGCTGCGCGACCGCTGGCCGAACCTCAAGGTCCACATCGTCGGTCGCGGCGCCGCGGCCGGGCCGCTGGCGGAACGGATCAAAGACAAGGGCCTCGACGACCACGTACGACTGCACGGATTCCTGTCCAGAGCGGGCACGAACGCCCTGCTCGCCGAGGCATGGCTGCACGTCTCGGCGTCGCAGTTCGAGGGCTGGGGGCTGTCGGTCATCGAGGCCGCCGCGCTCGGCGTCCCCACCGTGGCCTACGACGTCGACGGTCTGCGGGACGCCATTCGCGACGATGTGACCGGCTGGCTGGTCCCTGAGGACGAGGACCTCGCCGCTGCCGTGGACCGGGCACTCAAAGAGCTGTCCGACCCCGTCCGCCGAGCCGAGCTACGGGCCGCCTGCCGGGCCTGGGCGGGCCGGTTCACCTGGGCGTACAGCGGCGATCGCATGGCCGGGCTGATCCTCGCCGAACGCGCCGCGCCCCGTCGCCCCGCGGGGAGTCCGTACGTGGTGCGCTACACCGAGGGCGCCGACCAGCGGGCCGCGCTGGTCGAAAACAGCGACCCGGTACGGCTCCGCGCCGCCCTGCCGGAGACGGCCGAGATCATCGAACTGCGCCCGGCGACCACGGTCGAGTTGTTGCTCGGCCGGCCAGGAGCCGGCCCGTGAGAAGGGCGAGCGACCCGTGAGCCGGGAGCGAGTCCGCCGAGTGAGCGGAGTGGCGGGCCGAGGGACGAGGTTGTCCGCGAAGCGAACGAGAAGGGCGAGCGACCCGTGAGCGTCGTGTCGTCGCTGTTGTCGCCGGGCTCGTCCGGGGCGGGCGGCGGACCGACGGGAGCCATCGATACGAGGCTGCGGCACCGGATGCGGCTGTCCGTCTCGTGCCTTGTGCTGGTCACCGCCGCGTTCTCCATCGCGCCAGGCAAGATCGTTTCGGACACGAAGCTCGACATGCCGATCAACCCGGCCGGCTTCCTGGCCAGGGCGCTCCACCTGTGGGACGCGAACGAACACTTCGGCCAGCTGCAAAACCAGGCGTACGGCTATCTGTTTCCGATGGGGCCGTTCTACCTGCTCGGCCGGGCCCTCGGCCTCGCGCCCTGGGTGACGCAGCGGCTGTGGATATCAGTTGTGCTGTGCGTGGCGTTCCTCGGCGTCGTCAAGCTGGCCGGGGCGCTCGGCATCGGCACCGAAAACGGCCGCATCCTCGCCGGCTTGGCCTACGCCATCGCACCCCGCGCGCAGGAACTCGTCGCGATCAACTCCTCGGAGTTCCTGCCGACCGCCGTACTGCCGTGGATCTTGCTGCCGCTCGTCAGGGGCGCCCGCGAGGGGTCGCCGCGGCGCGCCGCCGCGCTGTCCGCGCTCGCCGTCGTCTGCTGCGGCGGCATCAATGGCGCCGCCGAACTCGCCGTCCTGGTCGTACCTTTCGTCTATCTCCTGACACGGGCCGGGGGACGCCGCAAGTGGCGGCTGCTTGGGTGGTGGCTTGCCTGCACGGCCGCGGCGTGTTTCTGGTGGGTGTTCCCGCTGCTGCTGATGAGCCGGTACGTCTTTTCGTTCATCGATTACGTCGAGAGCGCGAGCACGACCACGCAGACCACCTCGCTCACGAACATCTTCCGCGGCGCCTCCGACTGGGTCGGGTTCATTCCTGTCGACGGCCTGCCGTGGCTGCCGGCCGGGTTCTCGCTGTCCACGGCGCCCTGGCTGATCGTGCTCACCGGCGTGGTCGCCGCGCTCGGCGTCATCGGCCTGTGCCGGCGCGGCCTGCCGGAACGTACCTTCCTGCTCACCACGCTCCTCATCGGCGTGGCCATCATCGTGATGGGCCACCAGAGCGCGATCGCCCCGCCCTTCGCCGACGGCCTGCGCGGCCTGTTCGACACCTGGCTGGCCGCCTTCCGCAACATCCACAAGTTCGACGCCCTCGTCCGGCTGCCGATCGCGCTCGGCCTCGCCTTCCTGCTGGCCGGGCCGCTGCCGAAGTGGCGGCCGGCGCTCACCCTCGTCACCCTCGGCGCGTTGGCCGGCACGTTCGTGCCCGTGCTGTCCGTTGGCCTGGCCGCGCGCGGCAGCTACGACGATCTTCCGGCGTACTGGCGGCAGGCGGCCGACTGGATGAACCGCAACGCGGGGGAGAACACCGTACTCGCCGTGCCCGGCCAGCGGTTCGGGGAGTACTTGTGGGGCCGGACGATCGACGATCCGCTGCAACCCCTGATGCGGTCGCGTTGGGCGAGCCGGATGATCGTGCCCACCGGTTCGGCCGGCCTGGCCCGGCTGATGGAGGCGATCGACGACCGATTCGCCGCCGGGTACGGCTCGCCCGGCCTGGCCACCGTGCTGTCCCGGATGGGCGTACGATTCCTGCTGGTCAGAAACGACATCCAGCGTGACGCCGGGCGCGGCACCGGGACCTGGCCGGCGCGCGTGCACGAGGCGCTGTTCCGTACGCCCGGCGTGCACAAGGTGGCCGAGTTCGGCGGATTTTGGGGCCAGCAGTTCAACGTCGACGCGACCGTGTCGTACGACCAGCCGTACAAGGCCCTGGAAATCTACGAGGTGCCGCAGGCCGAGCCGCTCGTCAACGCCGTTCCCAGCAGGCGGCCGCTGCGGGTGACCGGCGGCCCGGAGGCGTTGCTCACGCTGGCCGACGCCGGGTTGCTCGACGACGACCGGCCCGTCCTGTTCAACGACGACGGCGGCGCAACCGACATCCCCGGCGCGGACACCGTGGTCACCGACACGCTGCGCCGCCGGGAGGTCAACTTCGCGGACGTACGGAAGGGCAGCTCGCCGACGCTGACCGAGACCGACCGATACAAGGGGTCGGCACGCGTCAAGGACCTCATCGACCCCGGCTGGAGCCGGTACGAGACGCTCGCCAGGCTCTACGGCGTCCGGTCCGTCACGGCCTCGTCGTCGGCGTCGGACATCACGTCGCTGCCGCAGCTGCGATCGGCGGGGCAGCAGCCGTACGCCGCCATCGACGGGGACGCGCACACGACATGGACGTCGGCCGGCTGGTTCGGCGCGGTGGACGAGTGGCTCGACGTGCGATTCCGCGGCCAGGTCAGGCTGTCGCAGCTCAACGTCGCGTTCGCGGTCAACGAACTGCTCGGCCCCCCGGTCAGCGAGGTGTCGATCGAGACCGGGGCCGGGAAGATCAAGCAGCCCGTCAAGGCGACCGGGGCCGTACAGACCCTGAACACGCCGAACGGCTCGACGGACCACGTGCGGATCCGGGTCACCAAGCTGGCCTATCCGCCGAAGCGGAAGTTCGGGTCGCGGGTCGGCATCTCCGAGCTGTCGGTCCGAGGTCTGTGGCCGGCGCGGGCGATCGTGGCGCCGAAGGTCGAGTCTCCGGGGCGCCCGGCGAGCGGAGCCGACGGCCAGACGATCGCGCTCACCGGCCTCACCGGTTCCTCGCCGCCGTGCATGCTGGGATCGCGGTCGTGGGTGTGCAACCCGCTGCTCGAGGTGCAGGGCGAGGACGGTGGGACGTTCGACCGTGTCTTCACCCCGAGCGCCTCCGGCGAATATCGGATCACCGGCACGGCGCTGCTCACCAGTCTGCGGACGATCGAGCAGTACACGACGTTGCGCCCGCCGAAGGTGTCGGCCTCGACGGCGTCGGTGGAACACCCGGCGAACATGGGCCGGTCCGCCTTCGACGGCGATCGAGCGACCACCTGGATCTCCAACCCGCTCGACCAGCAGCCGGCGCTGACCGTCGACTTCGGCCGGCAGGTGACGGTGTCGCGGCTGAAGTTCATCTTCCCCAACGAGATCACGCAGCGGCCGATGACGCAGGTCGGCGTGGCGGGGACCGAGGCCCTGCGGTCGGGCTGGCTCGACCAGAACGGCGTGTTCAACTTCGCGCCCGTCACGACCGACAAGTTGATCATCAAGTTCTTGGTGGGCGGTTCGCCCGTGCAGATCACCGACATCGAGATCCCGGGGATCAAGCCGCTCGGCCCGCCGCCGGGGCTGCCGCTGCGGACGGCGTGCGGGACGGGGCCGACCTTCCAGGTCGCCGGCACCGGGCAGCGGGTGGTGACCCGGCTCGTCGGCGGCACACTGGCCGACCTCGCCCAGGGACATCCGGTGCCGTACGAGTCGTGCGGCAGGCTGCCACTGCTGGCGGGCGAGCAGCGGCTGTACGTCGGGGCCGGCGATCCGTTCCGGATCGCGAGCGCGATCGTCCGCCCGGTCGACACGCTGCGCGCCCCGGCCGTCCAGGACCAGCCGATGGAGGTCAACAGCTGGACGCCGGAGCATCGCTCGGTGAGCGTCAGCACGACGAGCGAGTCCTATCTGGTCGTCAACGACAACTACAACGCCGGCTGGCGGGCCACCATCGGTGGCGAGCAACTGAGATCAGTCCGCCTCGACGGGTGGCGGCAGGCCTGGGTGCTGCCGCGCAACACCGAGGGCACGGTCGAGATGACCTACGCGCCCGATCGCTGGTATCGCGGCGGGCTGCTGGCCGGCTTCCTGCTGATCCTTTCGCTCGCACTGCTCGCCTGGGTGCCCGCCCGCCGGGACGAGCTGGTTCGCGCCCCCGTGCTGCGGCCCGCCCGGCTCGGGCCGCGCTGGGCCTGGGTGCTCGCGCCGCTGCTCGGGTTTTGGGCCGGCGGCCTCTACGGTCTGGCCGCCACGACCGCCATGGTGGGGCTGCTCGTCGCGGTGCGCCGCTACGAAGGCCGATCTTCGCTGCCCGCACGGCTCGCGGCCGGCGTGCGCTCGCCGTTCGTGGCGGGCGGCCTGCTCGCCCTGGCCGCAGGCAGCTCGGCACTCGGCACGCTGCTCGCCACGCGGGAACGGTACGAGGTGGCCGACGCCTTCCGCGACGTACTGCCCCAGCTGCTGTGCCTGCCGCTGATCGGTTACCTGCTCTGGACCCTGTGCCGCCCCGCGCCGTCGCTCGCCGCCCTCCCCGCCGCGGGCGGCGCCGCCCGATCCCGTCCGGCCGTACGCCCCGGCCCGATCCCGTCCGCCTGGGGCCCGCCGCCGGGCGAGCCCCCGCCCTCCGCATGGGGTCCGACCCCCGGGCCACCCCCGCTTCCCGCCCCGGCCCCGTTTCCCGCCCCGGCCCCGGTCCGCGAGCCCGTCGGCTCGGCCGACTGACGACCCGGATCAGTAACATCGCATAAGTGGCCACAATCTGAAGTGATAAGGTGGCCACTACTGCGGCCGGGAGGTGGGAGCCAATTGGAAGTAGGGATTCGGGCCCTGCGTGACGGACTGAGCCGCTACCTGGCCGAAGTACGCGGCGGCCATGTCGTGACCGTTACCGATCACGGAAAGGTCATCGCACGGATCGTCCCGGCCGGAGAACCTTCGGCTTTGGAGCGACTGATCGCCGAGGGGCGGGTGGGCCCGGGCAAGCGGCGCAAGCGACCGGCCCCGCGGCCAGTGGACGCTGCGGGTACGGTCAGCGATCTCGTGGCCGAGCAGCGCCGGTGATCTGCTACTTCGACACCTCGGCAGTCGTCCCGCTCCTCGTCTCCGAACCCGGTAGCGCGTTTTGCCGACGCCTGTGGGAGGAGGCGGACGACGTTGTGACGACACAATTGGCCTACGTCGAGGCTGCCGCCGCGCTCGCTCAGGCCACGCGACTCGAACGACTCACGCGAGCCGATCATCAATCGGCCTTGCGCATCCTCGATGAGCTTTGGCGCGAATTCCACGTGGTTGAGGTTGGTGATGACCTCGTTCACCGGGCCGCGCAGCTGGCGCACGCCTGTGCTCTTCACGGTTACGATGCGGTGCACTGTGCCGCCGCCGAGCTGCTTGACGACGATGACCTCGTCGTCGCCAGCGGCGACAAGAAGGTCCTGAACGCCTGTAGCTCGTTGGGCTTGGCCACCGCGGACACCAACGGCCGCTAAAGAGCCGGCCGCGTTCCCTCCGCCGACGCGGACCGACGTCGTCGTGGCCGGCCATCGGCCAGCACCCGCGCACGCGCTCATCGTTAGTCCCGTACGTAGTGGTCTCGCGCGGCGCCAGACAGAACAGATGCCCAGCGGGGTCGACGAATACCCGGAACTGGTCCCCGCCGGGCTGCTGCTCGGGCACGCCCGCGCCGAGACGACGGAGCCGCCGCTCCATTTCGTCCAGGCTCTCGTCGACGGCGAACTCCAGATGATGGCGACGCGGGGCGGCCGGGTCGGGCCATCCGTGCGGCTCCGGATTGACCATGCTGGAAGTCGAGCCGAACATCTCCGCCGTCCAGCACCAGCACGGCGAAGTCGCCCTCGTCGGAGACGCTCCGCCGCCCACCGAGGAAACCCTGGTAGAAGAGGGCCAGCCTTTCCGGGTCAGGACAGTCAAGCGTCACAGCGAACAAGGTCACGGCCATACCGAAAGCCTACGACCGGTCCGATGCCTGGCTTCCGCCGCTCGTCGCCGCCAAGCTCACTGCGGGAATCGTCCTTCACCTAGGCCCCGACAGCAGTTCATTCGGCGATGGGCTCTATGCGCTCCGTCTCGACTCTCCGGGATAACGCGCCCAAGAAGCCCGCTGAATCATCGTGAGTTTCTCACGGGGACTGTTTTGAAATTTGGCTGGCAGCAGGCGCCGGGCGAGCGAGGGGTGGGTCGGGTCCAGGTGTTATGCGGCAATGGTCCACAGGGCTGAGATGGGAAGGCAGGTCAGTCCGTCGCCGAAGCTGAGTGACTCGGTGCCGCAGTAGAGCACGAAACCGGCATGAAATCGTCCGGGTCGGTGGTGAAGCGCAGGTAGTCTGCTTCTCGATCGATCAGCCGGCGGGCCAGTGCATGCGATTTGGCCATTGATGTCGTGGACCGCTCCCGCCGCCGGGAATCGGCAACCGTCCTCGTCACAGCGTGGAACTACGCCGATGCGATCGCACGGAAACACGAATCGCTTAGCGCTCGAGGAACGAGATTCGCGACCCCTCTTCCAACGCCGCGCTTTGTCTAGTCGAACGCGACACTGGACCACGCGGGCGACGCTGCGACACCATGAGACGAGACCGACGTTCTGGCATTCGCAACGACGGTTCGGCCGGCACGACCTGAAATGCTCCGTGTGCTGAGGGAAAAAATCGCAGCGCGCGTCCGAGTCGTAAGGAACAATAAATCGGATGACACTCGACGTTCCCGATGAAGTCCGAAGCAGGGCGCTTGCCGACGGGCACGCGGCATGGCTCGACGGCCTACCGTCTGTCCTAGACTCCTTGGCCCAGGACTGGTCGCTGACGATCGGCGCAACGATGCGCGGGGGACACGCTGCCTTGGTCGTCGAAGCCACGCTCGCCGACGGGGCCCCGTCAGTCCTCAAGGTCGGGGTTCCCGGATATCGAGGCCAGCTCGGCTTTGAAGCGACCGTGCTCGATCTCGCTGCGGGGAAGAGCTGCGCACGCCTGATCCGGCGCGACCTCACCCGAGGCGCACTTTTGCTTGAAAGACTCGGGCCGGCGATGTACGAGGTGATTTTGGACCATCGCTCGCAACACGACATGTTGTGCGACATCGTCGCACAACTCTGGCGCCCGCTCGACGACGACATCGACTTGCCGACCGGCGCCGACTTAGCACATCGGATGCAGCACCTCATACCGCAGCTTTGGGAGGAGCTGGAACGACCATGTTCGGCAGCGACGATCGACGACGCCGTCGAATGCGCCGATCGCCGCGAGCGCGCTTACCACCGTCGAACGTCGGTGCTCGTGCATGGCGACGTTCATGAAGCGAACGCACTCCAGACTGAAGGTGGCACCTTCAAGCTGATAGATCCCGATGGCCTAAGGGCGGAACCCGCATGTGACCTCGGGACTATCGTCCGTTGCACCCCCGACACCGGCGACGACTTGTGGGTTAGAACGGAACGTCTGGCAGCTCGAACTGGCGTCGACGCCACCGCAATATGGGAGTGGGGAACCGTCCATCGCGTGATCGGCGGACTGAACAGCGTGAGAATCGGCTTCCAGCCCTTCGGCAACCTCCTTCTTGCCGAGGCGGATCGCCTTACGCAGACAGGCTGACTCGCCCCGTCTGCCAGATGGGAAATGGAGATCCGGATACATAAAGTCCGCCAAAAAGTATCCGGATGCCTCCGAACGCTATCCGGAGCCGACCAGTTCTGCGCAATCCGCAGCTACCTGGCCACCGCCGCCAAAAACAGCATCAACTTCTCCGACTCCCTCACCAAACTCGCCGAGGGATACCCGGCGGCGGTTTGAGTGTGCGCCACGAATCTGGGGTCGTCGACGACGAGACGCTCGAAGACAACGTCATAATCAGCGGTCGCGAGCAGAGTATTGGTGCCCGCGTCAACGACCCGAAGCCCAGTCGCTCGGCCAGCTGTTCGGGGGCGTCGACGTAGATCATCGCCAGGCGTGGAGGCGCACAGGGGGCGAACGGCTGGGCGGCGAGCGATCCGGTGATCGCGTAGCGCAATTCGGGCGAGGCGGCCAGGCCTTCCGTGACCGCGGACAGACCGCGAGGGTGCAGGCAGGAGCTGACCGCGTTGCTGCGTTGGAACCCGTAGTCCCCGCTCCAGCATTCGATGAAGGTGTCGGCACCGCACGGTCGTGATCGGACCTTGCCGCCCCCGGTCAGCGAGCGCCTCACGTTCGAGGAACGGCATCGAGGTCGAGGTGATCAGCGTGGCGGTCGGCTCCCTCGACCAGGCCGGCTCGCTACAGGTCGTGCCGGCCGCGCTTGATGGCGGCGAGGAGACTCCGCCAGGCGGGGTCGTCGATGGTCACGGCGCCGACGGCGGGGTTTTTCGAGTCGCGCACCGCGACGGCCCCGGGCGGGGTGCCGGCTACCTCGACGCAGTTGCCGCTGCCGGAGCCGCCGCTGTAGCTGGACTTACGCCAGGCGCCGGGGGGCACGCCGGCGGTTGACAGGTTCACGCTGGCCCTCTCTACATCACAGCCGATCGGCCAACTTGCTCAGGTAAGCGATGGACTCGTCGGGGGCTGAGCGCCATCGCCAACAGATGCTGAAATACCACGCTATACCGCTGGAT
>CALAED010000607.1 GCA_937891035.1 uncultured Thermomonosporaceae bacterium
AACGTCACCGCCTACGTTCAGGACGGCAAGGTCACGGTCGTGCCGCCCAGCGGAGTCGCGGTGCCGTTGACCGCGCCCCAGGGCACCCGCGACACCTCGGGCCTGCTCGGCTGGCTGCTCGGCGAGCCCTTCGGCGATCAGTACGCGGGAGAGCGTTCCGGATACAAGACCACGAACACCACGTTGACCCTTCCCTAGGAACCTGTCGGAAGCCCTGTCCCAGCAGGGCCGGCGCCGTCGACACCTCACCTTGACGTGTCACGCCGTACGCCGCTGTCAACGGAACCGACCCGACTCCCAGCCACGAAACGACGCGAAACGGCGCGACGTGTCGCGACGCGACGATGCGACACGCCGCCCCCCGCGGCCTGCCGGCTTCGGCCTGGCTCCGGCCTGGCTTCAGACCGGCGGGCCGATCCCCGGGGACGAGAGGAAGCGAGAGATGGAGATCACCTTGGTCACCGAGGGCACCTACCCCCACGCCTACGGCGGGGTCAGCGTCTGGTGCGACCAACTCGTCCGAGGCATGCCGGAGCATTCCTTCCACGTCATGGCGCTCACCGCGACCGGCACCGAGACGCCGGCCTGGGAGTTGCCGCCACATGTCACCGCCGAGTCCGTACCGCTGTGGGGGCCGCCGACCACCGGGCGACCCCCCGCGGGGCGGGCCGCCCGGCAGTTCGAACGGCTGTATCGGGCCATGATCGACCTGATCCTCACCCCGTCCGACGAAGGGGCGGAAAGGGTGTTCCCCCAAGTCCTCGGCGGATTCTTCGAGTTCGCCCAGCGCCACGACCTCCGGGCCGCGCTGAGCGGTGAGGGGCCGGTGCGCTGGCTGGTCGACGCCTGGTCGGCGCGCCGGGCCCGGTACGCCCGCATGGGAGTGCGGCCCACCGTGCACGACGCGCTGACCGCCGTCGACCTGCTCGAGCACTCGCTTCGCCCGCTGTCGGCGCGGGTGCCGCGCGGCGACGTCACGCACGCCGTCTCCAACGGCGTGGCCATCCTGCCCGGGCTGGCCGCCAAGTGGGCGTACGGGACACCGCTGTGCCTGACCGAGCACGGCATTTATCTGAGAGAGCGCTATCTGGGTTTTCGGCGCTCGCCGTACGCCTGGCCGGTCAAGGCGTTCGTGCTGGGCTTCCTGCGGCTGCTGAGCGCGACCGGCTACCGGGCGGCCGACCTCGTGACCCCGGGAAATCGCTACAACCAACGCTGGGAGACGCGGTGCGGGGCGCGGGCCGACCGGATCCGAACGGTTTACAACGGCATCGATCCCGCCGACTTCAACGCCGCCGGCGTCGAACCGGCCACGCCTACGATCAGCTGGGCCGGCCGGGTCGATCCGATCAAGGATCTCGAGACGCTCATCAGGGCCTTCGCGCTCGTGCACGCCGAGTTGCCCGGCGTCCGGCTGCGACTGTTCGGCGGCCCGCCGCACGGCGACATGCACTACCTCAACAGGTGCCAGGCCCTCGTCGACGAGCTTGGCCTGACGGAGCAGGCCACGTTCGAGGGGCGGGTCGAGGACATCCGGGACGCCTACGTGGCCGGCACGGTCGTGGTGCTGTCCAGCATCTCCGAAGGCTTTCCCTACACCCTCATCGAGGCGATGACCTGCGGCCGGGCCACGGTGGCCACGAACGTGGGCGGGGTGCCCGAGGCCGTTGCCGACACCGGCGTCGTCGTCCCGCCGCGGGACCCGGAGGCGATGGCCCAGGCCTGCCTGCGGCTGCTGCGCGACGACGTGACGCGGCACCGGCTCGGGCACGCGGCGCGCGAACGGGCGCTTGAGTACTTCACGGTCGACCACGCCGTCGGCTCGTTCCGAGCGATCTACGACGACCTCGCCCGAGAGCGCCTCCCCGGCGTGGCGGCCACGACGAGGTCGGCGTGAGCGCCGGGAGCGCCGCGTTCCCGCCAGGGCTGCGCGGGCTGCCCGGCGGCCGCGGCGGACGCGATGGCGATGGCGGACGCGGCGGCGACAACGACGGGTCCGGTGTCGAGGACTTCGAGGCGCTGCTCGCGCGCACCGAGGAGTTGCGGCTCGCGGCGGTCGACACCTTAGAAGTCGTCGCCGGTCTCGAAGCCGACGGGCTCAACGACGAAGGCGCCGCGCGGTACGGCTATGCCGATGTCTTCACGCTGGCCGACGACCTGTACGAGCGGACGCGCCGGCGGCCACCGCCGGCACCGCCGGCGCCCAACCCGTGGCGGGCCCAGGCCTTGCGGCACCTGCTGCGCGGGTTGCTGTTCGGCCTGCCGGGCCTGTGCTATGCGATCGCGACCCCGATGCTCACCCATCCCGGCACCGGCTATCTGCTGATCATGTCCCTGCTGCTGTCGTGGTCGGTGAGCCAGGGCGTGGCCTATCTCGCCTACCGGCGCATCGGGCTGGGAGATCCCGCCGCCGGCGCCAGGGCCCTGCGCGGCGGCCTGGTCACCGGGGTCCTGGTCCTCACGCCGGTCATCGCGGTGAGCGGCGCCGCCCTCGGCGTGGGCCCGAAGAGCACGTCGCTGGCCGTCGGGCAGTGCGTCTACCTACTGGCGGCGACGGCGGCACTGGTCAGCGGCGCGGAGCCGTGGCTGCTCGCTGCGCTGCTGCCCGGTGTCGGGGCGAGCGTGATCCAACTTGCGTTTGGCGGGCCGGTCCACCCGGCCGTCTGGCTCGCCTGGGCCGCCACCATCGCGGCCACCATCGGCGTGGCGGCCGTGCACACCCGCGCGCAGCCGGGCGCCGGCGGCCGGACGGGGCGCCGGACGGGGACCCGGCCCGGGCACCGGTCGGGCCGCGCGGGGCGGGCGGCGGCTCGGCTGGGAGGGGCGGCGGCGCGGCGCGCCTGGAGCGATCTCGTCGCCGCGCTGCCCTACGCCCTGTTCGGCCTGCTCGCCGGCGGGCTGCTGACCTTCGGCGCCGTGTCGGCGCTGCTG
>CALAED010000608.1 GCA_937891035.1 uncultured Thermomonosporaceae bacterium
TAGTCGCCGCCGTCGCGGACAGCGCTGGTGCTCATACCAAGCACGTTGCCGCCCGATTCGGGTTCGGTGACTGCGATGGTGGGCAGGCAATCCCCCCGCGCGATCAACGGCAGCCAGGTTTCTTGCTGGACCCGGTCACCGAAATGGATGATCTTCGCGGTCCCCAAAATGGACGCCTGCAAGGCGGCGCCCATCGCGGCGGAGACCCGCGACACTTCCTCGATAATAATTACTCTCGCCACGTGATCGAGGCCCATCCCGCCGTGGCGAGAATCGATGGTGACACCGATCCAACCCTCCCGGGCCATCCGGTGAAGCAATTCACGCTCGACAGTTCTTGACGCCTCCATCCCCGCGACCCGGGGGCCTACCTCGGCTTCCGCCCAGGACCGAACCTGGTCCCTCAGGAGTTCATGACGCGGCGACGTGAAATATCCAGGCATGGCGCTCGCACCCGATTCTCTTTTTCACCTCTACGCACCCGGTTCCGTCTCATCGTCACGCTACACCAATCCGCTGTCATTCACCCAAACGGTAACGATGCGGTAACTGGTGGCGGGCTAGGTGTCGCCGCATAATCCGGCGTTTCCGGCGGGATTTCAAGAAATGCAGGAGACTATTTCAGGGAAACGTCCAGTCGGCGCCGTGTACTGGTGAGTAAGCTCAAAAATGCCGCATTGCGACCGACGCCCGGCTGCCGGTGAGATCCCCGTGTGAGCCTTTCTGACACGCCACGCTGTGGACGCCCGTACGGGACTTATCCGGGCCGGAAACGCATCGCGTCCCCGCCACGGGCGGGCATGCGCGCTGCGCTGATCGCGCCCGGCGGGCCGGATGAGCCGCCGCCTGGCGCCCTGCGGTGCGGCACGTCACGGCCCCTGCCCGGCCTGTCGGCCGCCGCGTCGTGAGCGAGGCTCGCGCCCGGATCCACGACGCCCGGATCCTGGAGGAGGACGGTCCGCACGAGGTGTGGTTCGACCCGGACGATTTCGCCGCGCCGGGGCAGGTAGCCGCGGCGGCGTCCGCCGATCCCGACATGGGGATCGGAAGCTACGCGGCGGTGTTGGGCACCGCGCGGCGGGCGCTCGTTGGGGTCTTCGCCGCCACCCAGGTCACCCACGAGGCGGCTGTGCTCGTCGCTTTGGCCCGCGGTCTGGCCCGCTTGGGTGAGGGCGAGCGCGTGGAGGTGCTGGTCCAGCAGGCTCAGCTGCGCCAGCGGCTCCGGCACCGGATGTTCGCCCGTAAGGAGGACCTGGGCTGCAGCTTCGGTGGCGTCCTGGTGTATCGGTGGGAGACCAGCCTGGTGCGGCGGCACCTGCGGGCCCTGCACGCGACGTTCCCCGACGTGCCGGCCGGGCCTGGCGGTGCCGCCGCATCCGCTGCTGGCCGTGGCCTACCGGCTGTCGTGGATCACCTACCAGCGCGCCGTGGAATGCGCCCCGCTTGATGACGAGGCCCTCCTTGCTTTGGATACCCGGCGCCGCCTTGCGGGGCGGGGTGGACAAGCTCCGCAGCCGCTACCGCCGCTGGGCGTCCGCGCTCGACGACCTGTCAGCTGAGTTAACCCCGGGAGATCATCATGCGCGTCTACCGATCCGTCTACCGATCCGTCCCCGAGCCGGCGCCCGACCAGCAGCCCGCGCAGCTGGGTGAGCGATCCGCGCCCGAGGCGCTGCTCACGCCCGCGGAGGTGGCGACGATGTTCCGCGTCGACCCCAAGACCGTCACCCGCTGGGCCAAGGCCGGCAAGCTCACCTCGATCCGCACCCTGGGCGGGCACCGCCGCTACCGCGAAGCCGAGGTCTTCGCGATTTTGTACCGGGGCGACACGGCTAGGTCGACCGTCCGCGGGGCCGCGGCCGCAGGCTGAATGCCCACATGAGCGCCCCGTTCCCGGGGGAGCGGGCGCCTCATCCAGCAGGAGGACCACTTCCATGACCGCAGAAGCCGCCGCTGCCTACCAGCGGCTGCCCGACGACGTCCAACGCCTCTGCCGGCTGATCGCCGTGGTGCATCCTGGATCGGAGGTGACCATGCCGGCCGCGGCCGCGCTCGCCGATATCGGGGTCGACGACGCCGAGCGGGCCCTGGCCACCCTGTCTGCGGGGTGGCTGGCCACCGTCCGGGGACCGATCGTGCGGATGAGCCGCTACGCCCTGACCGTGCAGGCCCGCGAGTACGCCCAGGCTCTCGGGGTCGACGAAAGCGAGCAGCTGGATGCCGCGCTGCGCCGGTTGGTCGAGTGGTACCGGCTGGCATGCGTCTCCGTCGCCAAGATCTGCAATTGCGACAGGTGGTATGTCGGGCCCGGCTACGACCAAGACCCGGCGATCGGTTTCGGGTCCCAGTCGGCCGCGCTGGACTGGGTCGCCGTCGAACGCGACACCCTGCAGGCCGTGCAGCGGGCCGCCTACGACGCGGGCATGTACGCCCAGGTGTGGCAGATCATCGAGGGTCTATGGGCGTGGTACACCCGGGCCCGCATGGCCGACGACTGCATCCGCGCGCACACCCTCGGGCTGCAGGCCGCCACCGAGGAAGGCAACCAGCGCGCGCAGGCCCGCATGCTCATGGGCCGCTCCTGGGGCTACCTCGAAAAGGAGCATCTACACGACGCCGTGCAAGATGCCCAGGACGCCCAGGAACTGGAGGAGGCCGAGGGGCACATGGTCGGGGTGGCCTCGGCCAAGGAGCTCATCGGGCTCGCCCACCTGAAGTGGGGCAAGCCGGAGGCGGCCACGCTGGTCTTCGTCGGCGCCCGCGAGATATTCCTGACCGAAGACCTGCCACGCGGCGCCGCCTGGATGACCCGACACCTCGGCAAAGCCTCCCACGCCGCCGGCCGCTACCTGGAGGCGATCGGCCAGATCCACCAGGCACTGTCCTACTTCATCCAGGTCGAGCACGAGCGCTACCACGAGGCGCGCCTTCTCCTCCACCTCGCGCGGGCGCTGATCCAGGTCGTCGACGTGGATGAGGCGTATAACGCCGCCAAGCGCGCACTGGCCATCGCCGAGGAGATCCGCTCCCCGCTGGAGCAGGCCCTCGCGCACGTCCAGCTCGCCGACATCGCCGCCACCCGCGGCGAAAACAACGCCGAGCAGCGCCACCTCGACGCGGCCCGGCCCCTCCTCGACGGTCTCCAAGGCGCCGAGGCCGAACAGATCCAGCAGCGTCTCACGCGCTGAGCCCAGCGATGACTCTCACGCGGCCGAGCCCGGCCGGCCGCGCGGCGCCGCTGACCCCGGCCGCCGATGAAGGGAAAGGACCAGCTCCGCCGCATGACCACTCGAACTGTCCCCGCCTGGATCAGGTCGGTCTGCGATGACCTGGAGGACGCGACCGGCCGCCGGCCGCAGATCGAGCAGCAGAGCAAGAACAAATGGCGACTGACCCTGGAAAACGCCCGAGTCCGGTTGACGATGGACTGGCGCCGCGACGGCCGCGGCCGCTTCGACCGCGAACACACGGCATCGACGCTGCAGGTCGACGGCAAGGACCGGCCCACGGCCACAAGCTTCGAACACTTCGTGCGGATCTTCCACAACCCCGACACCGAGGAGGACATCCGCACCCTCGCGCCCCCCATGCCGCCGGACCGGCCGCTGGCCGAGGCGCCCATCACGGTCCGGCTGGCCTACCAATCCCAGCTGGGCCGGCTTCGCAAGCTGTTCGGCGAACATGGAACCGCGCAGCTGCGGGTCGGATTCGACGAGCACCGGGGCCGGTGGGTGATCGGCGCCGACATCGCAGTCAGCTCTTTTCGGGACTTCTTCGTCCGTGACGGCCGCCGGTGGATCCGGCCGCTACGCCGCCACCTGGTCGTCGTCGACGGCGTCGACCGGACCGATCAGGCCGACAAGCAGCTCAACAAGTTGATCTCCAGCATGGTGGCCTCGCCGCCCGAGACCGACCCGGACGGCGCCGGCCTCATCGGCGG
>CALAED010000609.1 GCA_937891035.1 uncultured Thermomonosporaceae bacterium
CATGGGGAAGCGCCACTCTCGTGAGGTGCCCCCGCTGGTTGGTGGATCATGGGATGACGCAGCTGTCGGCTCCGATAGGAGTCTCGATTTCGCGCCTGCTCATGCTCGCGGTGTGGGCCGATCTCCCCTCCGAAAGGATGGCGTTAGGTCGGTCTGCCGCGCGCAGGCTCACCTTGATGCGCCGCTGGAGGATGTCTGGGCGCTGGTCGGCAGCCCCGCCACCTATCCGGAGTGGTGGCCGGCTGCGGTGGAGATCCGGGGCGAGAGGTTCGAGGTTGGTGACGTGTACACCCAGTTGTGGGAATCGCTGGGCGGCCGGAGTACAGCCGGATAATCGACCGTCGCGATGAGTTGCAGGAGCTGAGATGGAGTTGCCCGACGACGAGCGGCTTTCATCTTGGGGGGAGACAGCGGTCGCGCGGTGGCGCTGGCCGTGGCCCCTGTCGCCGCGCGCCGGATGGCGGCGCGCGGCGATTGCGCTATCTGTCGGCCGCTGTGCTCATTTGAGCGAGAAGTTGGCGCGGTGGGTGCCCCCGTCAGCGAGTGTCACGACCAGTTCGTAGCAGCCGGCCCGGCTGGGGGTCGTCAAGTTGTACACAAACTGGTCGTCTTCGAAGCGGAGGCTGGTGTCGCCGGTGGCGGTCGTCTCAAGCGGGTCGCTGGGGTCGCCGGACAACGGTCCACAGCTGACCGAAAGGAACTTGATCGAATTGACCGCGCCGAGGCTTGTTACGTGCGTCCCGTTCTCGTCGCGGATCTGGAACTTGACCGGGTAGGTCCTTCCGGCGCGACCGGTGTTGTTGGGGGGCGGGTTGTCGATCGGCTGGAGGAAGCCGCCGAAGGTGTGGCTGTCGCAGGCGTCGACCGCGCCGTCGCCGTCGGCGTCGACCGCGGCGTCCGGCACACCGTCGCCGTCTCGGTCAAGCCCGAGCTTGGCGTTGAAGAACTCGACGGCACACTCGCTCATTTGCTGCTTGACCGCGTCGGTGTCGAGGCCCGTGCATGGGATGGTGGTGATGACGGTCACGCACGTGCTGGTGGACGGCCCGGAGGTGGGCGGAATCACTCCGCACGCGGCGTCGGTGCAGCCATACTCGGCGTTCGGGGTGGCCGCGACCAGCTGCTCGATATTCACCGGCGTCGTGAAGATCTGTGCGGCGCAGTAGTGCACGGCCTTGCCGGAAAGGAAGCCGGGCGCTGAGGCCGCGATCAGCCCGACGGTGTGGCGGTCGAAGATCCGGCGGTCTGCGAGCACGCCCGGGTTGGCGGCCTCGGTGGCGCTGACGACCCCGTCGTGGTTTGTGTCGAACGCCGCCCCGGCCGACTGCAGCTGCGCGCAGTAGGTCGAGTCGAAACTGCGGTGGGTGGCGTGGTCGAGGACAAGCAAGGTCTTGTCGTTGGTCGCGGGTATTTGGCCATTGGCGAACACCGAGTTGGCGGGCTGCGAGTTGTCGTCTTCGGCGCCCGCGATCAGCACCGTCGGGGCGGTGATGGCGGCGAGGTTGACGCCGCGGATGATCGGCAGCGCGCCGATCGCCATGCCCATCACGGCCTTGATCCGCGGCTCGTGCTGCAGCGGCCAGCACAGGCCGTCGTCGGGCCGGTTGGGCACGCAGTTGACGGTCACGGGCACGGTCTGAGGGCTCCAGCGGGCGCTGCCGCCCGCGGCGGCGAGCGCGGTGACGGTCCCGCGGGAGTGCCCCATCACGCCCGCGCGCGAGACATCGGCCTGACCCCCGAACCAGCCGGGAAGCTGATCCAGCACCGACGTGATGTCGCTGGCGCGGTCCGCCATGCTCAATGGGACGCTCGCCCGCGAGCAGGGACCGGGGCGCTGGTCGTTGCACGGAAACAGTGGCGCGCGCGACACGGGCGGCGCGGTGGCCCGCCCGTTGATGAAGTCGATCCGCGCGTCGTCCTGCGTGTTGTTGGTGTGCCCCGGCGCCGCGACGACGAAGCCGCCGGCCGCGATCCGCTCCAACGTCCACGCGTAGTCGATCGGGTCGTTCGTTGAACCGTGGGAGAACACGATCACCGGATACGGACCGCCGTCCGTGTCGATCGCCGCCCCCTCGCGGGCGATCTCGGCCTCGACGGTCCACGACAGCGGATCCCAGAGATCCGGATACAGCTCCTTGCCGTGCAACGCGGACTTGTAGACGGCCTTCGGCCCAGCGGACGCCCCTGCGTCGGCGGGATACCAAACGTGCACGTCAACCTGCCTCTGCTCCCCCTGAGCAGAGCCCTCCACGACGACGTGCTCAACGCTGTGCCCGACGGGCAGATCGGCCACAGCCACGTCGGCCGCTGCCGCGGGTGCACCGCCACGGATCAGCGCGAAAACAAGCACGACCGCGACCAGCGCCGTGAGCGGCGCGAAGCGGCAGAGCCGCGTCGCGCCGCACGTCAGCGCCACTGATGTGGATTTCGGTTGCGCGGTGACGTTCATGACGCGCTTAGCTCCGGGCTGGGTTGAACCGCCGGCAAGACGAGTGGTCCCGCCTGCGCGACCGCCGAAACCACCCCAATGCACGCTAAGGCGTGCCGGTAGCGCGAGCATCCGGCCGGCAGACCGGGCCCTGAAGACATGGGGGCCTCCTTGCGAGTCAGACGCCCGGCTCCTGGTGACCCGGGCGCCGTTACCCCGACGCTACACCCGCTCCGTCAGACGTGCAACCCATAAATCGCAGAAGTGACTTCGTGGGTTACCGGCGCGCCGCAAACTGTGCACAACTTTTTTCCGAGAACGTCGCAAGAGTGACAAGCCTCCGCGCTCCCGGGCGCCGAGAATGCGCGTCAGGATGGCCAGGCGCTGACCCCTCGCGCGACATCGCGCACACGGATTCGACGATTGTTGCTTCCGCCTGGCAGCGAGTGTCCCAGTGACGCTTCCGAGCCGCTCGGTTTGGACGATTGGCGACAGCGCTTGCTCGCATCCGGACGGCACGACAGTTTCGCGGCGACTGCGCTCCACAAGCGCGCCCAGTGCGGACAAGCTCTTGGACCAGATCGATCGCCAAGCGCTGGATGGCGGGCGGTCAGGCCGAGCACGGCGTCGGCTTTGATCGAGACGCCGTTGTTGATGAGTTCAGTGGCCCGTGGGCGTGGCGGAGTTGGTCGCAGGACGATCCGCGCACGGAACATCGCCGAGGTCACGCGCGAGACGGAGTGTGTCGAGTTCCGCACGCACGCCCGTGCGGAACACGACGCACGTACGCGACGAGCGACGAGGGCTTCTGGTTTCGCGTGATGAGTTTTTGGGCGGTCGGCAGTCACACGGGCATGATTTCCCCCATCGAGCCCTTGCCCACCGACGAGGCGGCGTTCACCGCGCTTGCCGAGCAGCATCGCCGCGAGCTGCACCTGCACTGCTATCGGATGCTCGCGTCCGTCCAGGATGCGGAGGACGCGGTGCAGGAGACGTTCCTGCGCGCGTGGCGCTCGCGGGAGACGTTCGCCGGACGCTCGACGTTCCGTGCCTGGCTCTATCGCATCGCCACCAACGCGGCGCTGGACATCATTGGCCGGCGGCCGTCCGTCCCCTCGGTCACCGCCGACGGCAACCGCGCCTTCGAGGTGCCGTGGCTGGAGCCGTACCCGGAGAGTCTGCTCGTGGCCGCCGCGGCGGAGGAGCCCGAGGCCGTCGCCGTGTCCCGGGAGACGATCGAGCTGGCGTTCATCGTTGCGGTGCAGCAGTTGCCGCCGCAGGGTCGCGCGGCGTTGCTGCTGCGGGACGTGCTCGGGTGGTCGGCCGTCGACAGCGCGACGCTGCTGGACGTCTCGGTCGCGGCGCTGAACTCCTCGTTGCAGCGGGCGCGCGCGGTGCTGCAGGAGCACCTGCCGCCGGACCGCGCGGCCTGGAGCGCCGAGTACGAGGGGCAGGAGCGCGAGCTCGTCGAGCGCTACGTCGATGCCCATGAGAATCACGACGAGGAG
>CALAED010000610.1 GCA_937891035.1 uncultured Thermomonosporaceae bacterium
TGTTGGAGTTCGACACGGAGCGGGCGGGTGGTTTCGAGCCGCTGCGTTTCGTCCCGCCCGGCCGCACGGTTGTCCTCGGCCTCGTGTCGTCAAAGACGCCCGCACTCGAAACCCCGGATGATCTCAACCGCCGCATCGACGAGGCGGCCAAGCACCTGCCGCTTGACCAGCTCGCCCTCGGCCCGCAGTGCGGTTTCGCCTCCACGGCGCGGGGCAACCTCATCACGGTCGACGACCAGCGGCGCAAGCTGGAGCTGGTGGCCGAGACCGCCGCCGCCGTGTGGGGATAGCCGCGGCCGGCGAATCCGGCTCCCGCTCGGACTTGACAGCCGACCCGACTCCGTGAGGCTGGTGTGGTGCCCAAAGGAACTCGGCCGGGCGGCGCGGCGCGCGACGCGACCCCCAGGCGGGCGATCCGCGACGAGCTGCTCGACGCGGCGGCCGCCCTGCTCATCCAGCATGGCTACCGATCAGTACGGATGCAGGACGTCGCGGACGCGGTCGGCGTGAGCCGCCAAACGGTCTACAACGAGTTCGGCGACAAATGGGGCCTGGCCAAAGCCCTCGTCCTGCGCCGGGGCGACCGCTATCTCGACGGCGTCGACGAGGCGCTGAACTCCAGCGACGACCTTTTCTCCGCGGTGGCGGCGGCCGTCGAGTTCACGTTGACCGCGGCCGCCGACGACCCGTTCCAAAAGGCGATCTTGACTGGCACGGGCGGCGACGACCTGCTCCCGCTGCTGACCACCCAGGCCGAGCCGGTCGTGTTCGCGGCGCGCGCCCGCATCGTGGAACACGCGGCACGGCAGTGGCCCGAGATCGCGGGCGCGGCGCTGCCCGAGATCGTCGATACCGCGGTCCGGTTGACGATCAGCCATGTGGTGCTGCCCACCGAGGCGCCCGACGTGGTCGCCAGGCGGATCGCACGGGTCGTCATCCGCTATCTGGGCGGCCCCGTACCCGGCGGCGCTGAGCCGACCGGCTGAGGAGGACTCCATGCGGTTCGGGATCTTCTACGAGCACCAGCTGCCCCGGCCCTGGGCGCCGGGCGATGAGGAGAAGCTGCTGGCCGACGCCTTGGAGCAGGTCGAGATCGCCGACCGCGTCGGCGTCGACTACGTCTGGGAGGTCGAGCACCACTTCCTCGAGGAGTACTCGCACTCAGCGGCCCCCGAGGTGTTCTTGGCGGCGGCCAGTCAGCGCCCCCGGCGGATCCGGCTCGGCCACGGCATCGTGCAGATCCCACCGCCGATCAACCATCCGGCCCGGGTCGCGGAACGGATCGCCACCCTCGACCTGATCTCGCATGGCCGTGTCGACTTCGGCACCGGCGAGGCCAGCTCCGCCGCCGAGCTTGGCGGCTTCGGTGTGGCGCGGACGGCGAAGCGGGCCATGTGGGAGGAGGCCTTCGACGTCATCACCCGCATGTTCGTCGAGCGGCCGTTCTGCGGCTGGGATGGGCGGTACGTCCAAATGCCGCCGCGTGAGGTCGTGCCCAAGCCCGTGCAACGGCCGCATCCGCCGCTCTGGGTGGCCTGCAGCCGCCGCCAGACGATCCAGCTCGCCGCCCGGCGCGGCATCGGCGCCCTGTCGTTTTCCTTCGTCGAGCCCGAGGACGCCGCCGCCTGGGTGCGCGAGTACTACGAGATCTTGACGTCCGGCGACTGCGTGCCGGCCGGGTTCGCGGTCAACCCGCAGATCGCGGTCATCGTGCCGATGATGATGGCCGAGGACGAGGCCACGGCCATCGAGCGCGGCATCGACGGCGCGCACTTCTTCGGCTATTCGCTGTCGCACTTTTACGGAATGCGGCACGTGGTCGGAGCGGCCGACCTGTGGCGCGAGTTCACCGAGCGGCGCGACGAGGCCGGCTTCGCCCGGCACATCGTGCGGCCCGACCAGGGTCCGCTCGGGGTTCGCCTGCTGCAGGCGAGCCTCGGCTCGCTGCGCGGGGCCATCGGTACGCCGGACCAGGTCGCCGACCTGATCGCGCGATATGAGGCGGCCGGCGTCGACCAGGTCATCTTCGTCCTGGCTGCGGGCCAGAACCGGCATGAGCACATCTGCGAAAGCCTGGAGCTGTTCGGCAAGCGGGTGCTGCCGCGCTTCGCCGAGCGACGCGAGGACAAGGAGGCCGAAAAGGCCGACCGGCTGGCGCCGGCGATCGAGGCCGCGCTCGCCCGCCGCGAACCCGCGCGCACGTTGCCGGTCCCGTATCCGATCGACGAGGACGCCGAGCTGGTCCGCGCCGGCCGCGGCGGCGAGCCGGCGCAGCGGCCGGCGCGAGATCGCGCCCGGCTCGGCCTGCGCCGCTGGGTGGAACGAGTGGGTGAGGATCGCGTCGAGCGGGTCTTCGGCTCGCTCGCGGTGCAGCGGGCGCTGTTCGCCATGATCGCCCGGCAGTACGATCCGCGCGTCGGCGGCGAGTTCACCGGCGAGTTCGGTTATGAGCTCACCACCTCCGACGGCCGGGTCCTGCGGTGGACGATCGCGGTGGCCGGCGGCCGGGCGCGGGCCCGCGGCGGGCCGCCGAAGGACCCGGTCGTGATGCTGCACGCGCCCGTCGCCGACTTCGTCCGGTCGCTCACCGGCGAACAACAGCTCGGCTCGCTGCTGGCCGGGCGCAGTCGCATCGAGGGCGACCTTGCCCTCGCCTTCCGCATGACCGAGATGTTCGGCGGCCGCTCCCCCTACTGACGCGCCGGGCAGCGGTCAGGTGAAGCGGGGCGGTCGCTTTTCGCGGACCGCGGCGATGCCTTCGGACACGTCGGGGCCGGCGAAGCCGTAGAACTCCAGGGCCAGGGAGGCGTCGAAGCTCGGCCCGGCCTGCCGCAGCCAGTTGTTCAGCGCGTACTTGGTGAACTGCATGGCCTGCGGCGAACCGGCCGCCAGCCGGGCGGCGATCTCGAGTGCCTTGTCGTGCACATCCTCGTCGTCGACGCACACGCTGACCAGGCCGATCCGTTCGGCCTCCGCGCCGGTGAGCGGCTCGCACAGCAGCAGGTGGTACTTGGCCTTGGCCAGGCCGCACAGCAGCGGCCAGATGATGGCCGCGTGGTCGCCCGCGGCGACGCCCAGCCGGGTGTGCCCGTCGATGATCTTCGCGTCGCGGCCCGCCACCGAGACGTCGGCGAGCAGCGCCACCGCGAGCCCGGCGCCGACCGCCGGCCCCTGGATGGCGCTGACCACGGGCTTGGCGCAGTTGACGACGTTGTAGACGATGTCGCGGGCCTCGCGCAGGACCCGGGAGCGGATCTCGTAGTCGGCCATCATCTGCTCGATCATGGCGAGGTC
>CALAED010000611.1 GCA_937891035.1 uncultured Thermomonosporaceae bacterium
CCGATGTCGACCTGAACGACACCAAGACCTGGAACACATCAGGCCAGGCATGGTCACAGCTGTACTACAAAGACGCCTACCCTCGACTGCAGCGCATCAAAGCACGCTGGGACCCCCTACGGATTTTCCACCACACCCAATCCATCGAACCCGCACCCAAACCCACCCCAGGCAACTCCCCCCACCCGGCGAAACAATAAAAACCAACGCCAAAAATCCAATCTGGCTCTCTTGGTCCGCCCCGGCGAAGTTGGAGGCTACTTCGCCTGCATGCTCACCATTAGCGGAACGCAGTCGCAAGGTCGGCCGTCGGGTGCGTTCCCATGTGTGCAGGATCGCCATAGGGTGCGTTGTTACAGCGTGAGCATCCCCTAGTCGGACAAGGTGGGACCGTGACGCAAGAGTCTCGGAATCCGGGCGTGCCGCCGCTGCTGGCCGTCGTCGCCGCCTGGTGCTGGCGGCTCATCGTCATCGGGGTCGTGCTGTACGCGCTGATCTGGTTGGTGGCCTTCCTGCACCTGGTGATCCTGCCGTTCGCCGCGGCCCTGCTGCTCACCTCGTTGCTGCACCCGATCACCGCTCGGCTGCGCCGGTGGGGACTGCCCCGGCTGGCCGCCACCTGGACGACGCTGCTCGGCGGGCTGCTGGTGATCGCCGCGGTGGGCATCCTCATCGGTGTGCAGGCCGACGAGCAGTTCCCCCGGCTGACGCAGGCATTGCAGCAGACCGCGCGGGATGTGCAGAACTGGCTGGTGACCGGCCCGCTGGGGCTGGAACGGGCGCAGCTCGACCAGACCGTGGAGACGTTCCTGCAACAACTGCAAGAACGCCGGGAGGAGATCGGACGCAGCCTCGTCCGCGGCGCCACCGTGGCGGCCGAGGTCGTGGCGGGCATCATCCTCATGATCTTCATGGCGTTCTTCCTGCTCAAGGACGGCGACCGCATCTGGGGTTGGTTGATCCGCGCCTTCGGGCCGGCGCGGCCACGGGTGGACGCGGCGGGCCGGGCCGCCTGGCGCACCCTGTCGCAGTACATGGTGGGCACCACGATCGTCGCCGCGATCCACTCGGTCGTGATGGCGATCGTGCTCACCATCATGGGCGTCCCCTTGGTGGTGCCCCTCACCGCGCTGATCTTCTTGGCCAGCTATCTGCCGATCATCGGCATCATCATCGCCGGCGGCCTCGCCGTGCTGGTCACGCTCGGTACGAAAGGCCTGCTGCTCGCCGTCATCCTGCTCGGCATCCTGGTCCTCGAGCAGCAGCTGGAAAATCACGTCCTGCAGCCGCTCGTCGTCGGCCGCCTGGTCAGGTTCCATCCACTCGCCATCATCGTGGCCCTCGCGGTCGGCGGGATCGTGGCCGGGATCGCCGGCGCCGCCGTCGCCGTACCGCTGTCGGCCGTCCTCTACCGCGCGCTCCCCGAATTGCGCAGGGACCCCGCCGAGCCGGCCGAGGAGGCCGCCGAACCCGGATAAAGACAACGCCATCGAGGTGAGCTGCGAAGAGCTCGGCCATTCCCGACGCGAGAAGGCGAGCCTAGGACACGCCGAAAGGGTGAGGGCCGGCTCACGCCTCGTGACATTTGATTTCTAATCTGCTGCCTTTTTGTATATTCGTTTTCGCGGACACCCCGGGGTGCTTAGAGTGAATCGGCCGGCCTCCCGCTGAGAGTCGACGACTCCACGCCGCCATCTCATCCGCAGCCCACGTAAGGGAGCGTCCATTGAGGTTTCCGCGCAGCCTCATGTCCGCGTCGGGTATCGCCGCCGTCACCGCTCTGGTTCTGAGCGTTGCGGGATGCGGTGGTTCCGGCGCCACGGCCTCGAGTTCTTCGGAGCCGGAGAAGAGCACCATCAACGTCGGCCTGCTCCCCGTGGCCGACGCCGCTCAACTCAAGCTGGCAATCGACCGCGGGTTCTTCAAGGCCGAGGGCCTCTCGGTAAAGATTCAGATGCTCCAGGGCGGGGCGGAGGCGCCGCCGAAGCTCAGCAGCGGCGCGCTCGACGTCTCCTTCGGCGCCTACGTTCCGTTCTTCATGGCCAAGGCGGCCGGGTTCCCGCTGCACATTGTGGCCGACGCCTTCGAGTCAGCCCCCGGTACGCACACCCTTCTCGTGGCCAGGGACTCCCCGATTCACGTGGTGAAGGACCTCGTGGGCAAGAAGGTCGGCGTCAACGTCAAGCGCAACCTCAGCTCGCTGATCGTCCAAGCGACACTGCAACCGCAGGGCGTCAAGCTCGACGACAATAAGGATTTCGTCGCGATCCCCTTCCCCAACATGCAGGCGGCGCTCCAGAACCGCACCGTGGACGCGGTGCAAGCGGTGGAGCCCTTCAGCACACAGATGCAAAAATCGATCGGTGCGCGCTTGATCACCGACCTCAGCCAAGGCCCGACCGCCCGGTTCCCCATCGCCGGCTACGCCTCGACGGAAGGTTGGGCGAAGAAGCACCCCAAGACGCTCGCCGCCTTCCGGCGCGCCATCACCAAGGCCCAGGTACTGCTGGCCGACCGCCAGATGCTCGCCCAAACCCTGCCGACCTACACAAAGATCGATGCCGGCACGGCGGCGACACTGCACGTGGGCGTGTTTCCATCGTCGATCAACACCACGCGCCTGCAACGGGTCGCCGATCTCATGCGACAGTACGGTTACTCGACGCAGCCCATCGACGTGAAGTCCCTTGTGAGCTCGCCATAAGGGCAGGCTCACCGGATGAGTGGTACGCTATATGGTACCAGTCTGGAAGGGGTTTCCGTCATGTCCATCACCGCGAGCGAGGCCCGCAAGAACCTCTTTCCACTGATCAAGAAGGTCAACGAGGACCACGACGCCATCGAGATCGTCTCCAAGCACGGCAACGCCGTCCTCGTTTCAGCCGAGGACTTCTCCGCTCTTCGGGAGGGCGCTTATCTACTGCGCTCACCCGCGAACGCTCGCCGTTTGCTCACGGCGTATGAGAACGCACTGAACGGCATTAACCTCGCCGAACACGAGCTCATCGACCCCGACGCGACAAGCCGACGGGGCGAAGACGGGTGAGGCTGGTATTCGAAGACCACGGCTGGGAGGACTACACGTCCTGGCTCAGGATCGACCGGAAGATGCTCGCCGGGATCAACAAGCCCATCGAGGACATCCGCCGCGACCCGTTCACTGGCATCGGCAAGCCCGAACCACTCAAGTACCACCTTCCTGGCGCCTGGTCACGGCGGATCGACGAGGAACACCGCCTCGTTTACGTCGTCACAGACACCGAGATCATCATCCTCGCGGCCCGCTACCACTA
>CALAED010000612.1 GCA_937891035.1 uncultured Thermomonosporaceae bacterium
CCAGGGACTGGTGCTCTGCTGGACCTTGGTCATGTCACACCCCCCGCCGTCCTGCGAAGTGCGCCCACTGTCGCCGGATTCCTCACCAGTCGTGGCCGTCCATCACGGTGACCCGAAAGGACACTGCCGGCTCCGGCGTGGTGGTATGGAGCGCCCGGTGGATCAGGCTGCGGTTGTCCCAGATGAGGAGGTCGCCCTCTTCGAAGGTCTGCAGATGGATGTTCTGGTGGGTGAAGGTCATGTCCCGCTGGCCGGTGGCCTCGAGCAGGTCCTCGAAGACGTCCTCATTGAGCGCGTTGCCGTCCTCGTCCAGCAGCTCGAGCGTCAGCCCATCGTTGACATAGAGGATCTCTTCACCTGTCACCGGGTGTGTGACAACGGTGGGGTGGACGACGTCCGGGCTCTCCTTCTGGATCTCCGCCAGCACCTCGCCGATGGGGCGAAAGACATCCGTTGGCCGGATCTTGAAGTACCGGCTGGCGCTGTGGCGAGCCGTGGTGCCGGCCACCGCTTCCTTCAGGCGCTCCGGAAGGTTCGCATAGGCACGCCCCATGTCGATGAAGTAGGTGCCGCGGTTCTTCTCGGGCACCACTTGCGGATAAATGAAGGTGAGCGAGAAAGGCCGCGGCATGAACGAGTAGTCCGAGTGCCAGAACTTGCCGGTCTGCGGCACTCCGACCCGCTCTCCGTCCTGCGGCACGTTCGAGGAGACGAAGATCTCCTTGCACTCGGGGTGGTGGTACATCGGCTGATAGTAAATTTGCGGCTCGCCGAATCGGCGACCGAGGGTCACGAACTCTTGCGGTGTCAGCTTCTGGTTCTTCAGAACGGCGATCTTCTGGGTGTAGACAGCCTGCTTAATGGCCTCGACGTCCACATCCGGCGATGTGGACACGTCGAAGCCGTCGACGATCACACCGAACATCCCGCCCGGCTGGGGAGTCATCTCCATGTGTTCTGATGCTGCCGTTGATGCGCTGTATCTGCTTCTTCAGAACGGCGATCTTCTAGGTGCAGACAGCCTGCCTAATGGCCTCGACGTCCACATCCGGCGATGTGGGCACGTCGATCCGTCGACGATCACGCCCCCGCTCGGCGGGGGTCACGATGACCGAGGACGTGCAGACGCCCTACATGAGCGAGCCACCCGGCAGGTGCGGCTCGAGCAGCACCTCATGTCGTGGGTGAAGGCGACGGGGTCGAAGAGGCTGGGAGGCGTGGCAGGAGCAGCACATAGGCCGCGGATGTTCGCACATCTCTGATGGAGGGCCGTACTCTCCGATTGGACAGCACGGCCCAGCCGCATACAGCGCTGTACCGCTTTGCTGGAATATCCAGCTTGAAGGTGACCGAAATCGTCCCGGTGACACTCGGGCCCAGGCGGTTCCACAACAACAGATCGCCGATCTGATCGGGGAGCCGGTAATCCCGAGGCTGCGCGGCCTGCCGCGTTTCAGCATGATTGGTCTCACAAGCGGCAATAGGGCCAGTTTGGGTAAGTTGGTCAAAGGCCTTCAACCCGACAACCTGCACCAGCATTGATTCCTCTACACGGAGGCTGCTGGCCTTGGCCTCGACGGTAACCGTTATGTTTCCTACCGCGTCCTGTACGGGCACGATCGTGATGCTCGGCTGCTCACGCTTATTAACGCTGTGGGCTCCGACCCCCACACCAACCGAGAGCCCTACCACCAATACGCCGACCGCGACTTTCCAACCCACTCTCGTCCTGGACATCCAGAGCGGGAGGGCCATGGCGAACAATATTCCGATCACGACGACGACAAGCCATAGCGCGGCGTTTCGCACGGCGCGGGTCAATATATCGCCAGAGACGCCGAGTGCGGCCAAGGCGGAGACAAGGAGCGCCACCCCGGCCGCCAAGGACGTGGGTACTGAGAACCCTTTAGTGTCATCGCGGGGGGCGCCGGACGGCTGATTGTCGGCCATAAGCTGCAGGAGCCTCCCGCGGTAGCGCTGGGTCTAGATTCAACGAGGGTACCTAAGCGGGCCGATCTATGTGGCCCTATGTACGTTTAGGACGAGGACGTCGAAACGATTGCCCGGGATACATACAGGATTATGATCTTCGGTAGTCGTGCATTGGGTAGACCGTTAACCGTGCCGGGCTAAATCGGATTCGGTTTAGTGAGCGCCAGGCGCTGCTGCTCCGCTTCGACAATCTGCCGGGCGAGCGCCTGCTCGGAGATATCCATGGCGTCTGGGGTGGATTCGGCGAGATCGCTTCGGCGCGCGTAGGCGTCGAACAGACGGGTCTTGGTGTGCAGGATCTCCAGCATTCGCTGGTCGACGCTGTTGGCCACAAGGAGCCGGTGCACCTGGACTTTGCGAGCCTGGCCCATGCGGTGCGCCCGGGCGATTGCCTGACTCTCCATAGTGGGCTTGACCTGCGGCTCGCAGAGGATCACGACGGAGGCCGCCTGCAGATTGAGGCCGATGCCGCCGACCTGGATTTGGCTGAGCAGTACGGCGTGCCCGGGAGCCGTAGTGAAGGCGTCGACCACTTGCTGGCGGCGGAGCGGTGCCATCCTGCCTGATAGGGGCCCGAACACGGCGGGGCCGAGTTCGGACTGGACTGCGGCCAAAACGTCATGGAAGAGGGAGAAGATCAGGACTTTCAGATCGGTCGCGGCGGCCTCTTCTATCAATTCCTTGAGTCGTTCGAGCTTCGCCGACTTCTCTGGATGGTGGTAGGCGGCGCGGCGCATCGCCATGAAGTTGCCGGTTGCGACCGCGCCGCGGTAGGCATCCATGTCCGCCACGCTGAAGTCTTCCCATTCATCGACCTTCACCAGATCGGGCAGTTCGGTGAGGACGTCTTCCTGGTTGCGCCGCAGGTAGGCAGGCGCGACTGCCCGCCGGAACGCCAGCGATCCCGCAGCGCCGTCGCTGTTTTCGATCTGCTTCACCAGGGCCGGCTGCAGGTAATGTACGAGATTGCGGAATTCCTCGACCCGATTCTCCATGGGCGTGCCGGTGAGGAAGAGCACTCGGTCCGTGTCCCGCGCCCATCGGGCGACCGCCCTCGATCGGCGGGCTTGTGGGTTCTTGGCGTAATGCGCCTCATCGACAATGAACATCCCCAGGCGGAAATCGTCCGGGACCCGAAGTGCGTGCAAGGCGTCGATGGTTGTCACAGCGACTCCACCGTCGGCCAGCCACGCCGCGAGTGCCTCCGCTCGTTCCGGCCCGTGCAACCGGTATGCGGTCAGTCTGCTGCGCGTCTCCATCTCCCGGATCCAGTTGATGAGAACGCTGGCCGGACAGGCCACCAGGAAATGCCGTTCACCTTGCGCCTTGAGGTGGGCCAGTGCGGCAATGGCCTGAATGGTCTTGCCGAGACCCATCTCGTCCCCGATGATCACCCGGCGCTGAGCAATGGCGAATCGGGCGCCGAACGACTGATATCCGCGCAGCGATACGCGGCGGAAAGTGTCGTCGAGCGACTGGGCGTTCACCCGATCGACGATCTCGTTGGGCAGGTATCCTTCCGAGGCCACCCGGTCGGGTTCCATGCCCGCGATCTCGATGAGCAGGTTGTAGTACTCGGCGGGGTCGAGCTCGAAACCGACCCATGCCGCCAACCCCGACGGGATGGGGCGCAGGAGATCAACCGAGGCCTGCGCCAGCGCGGTCCGGGTGTCGCGCGCCCGCGCATCGGCTAGAACCTGTTCGATGCTGGTGAGGGCTTGGGCGACCCGCTCCCGGCGCGCGCCGCGGACGAAGAACATCCGCAACCTGCTACGGGCGGGACGGGCCACGCGTACCAGTGAATCCAGCGCGCCCTCGAAGCGCCGGGCCAGCTCGACCGCCCGCGGCAGGTCAGGACCCGCGGTCACCAGCCGGTGCAAGGACACCACCAGTTCCGTA
>CALAED010000613.1 GCA_937891035.1 uncultured Thermomonosporaceae bacterium
GATCCGGTTCGTAAACCTTCGCTAGGGTGGGCACGGTCTGAGAGGAGGCGTACGCGGTGGGTAAGCACGAGTCGGAGATCGACCAGGATGGACAGCAGAAAGGCCGGGAGGTACCGCCGGATAAGGGCAGCAGCTCGGGCGGCGGTAAGCACGAAAAGGGCAGCTGACGTGGGGCTGGCCGGGGTGGAGCCGGCCGAGCGGTTGGCGGCATTCGTTGACCGGTTCGATTTGTCGCCAGCGTGGCAGCGGGCGGCTCGGGCCGTTCCCCGTCACCTCTTCGCCCCGGCCCGCGCCTGGTGCGGCCCGGACGATCACCGAGACGGCTTCCCAATTGACCAGGAGCTGCGGCCCGAGCAGTGGTGGGATGCCGTATACGACGAGGCAGCGATCATCACGCAGATCGACGACGGCGCCGGTGATCCCGCCACCGGGCAAGGACGGTTCACTTCGTCGCTGTCGGCCCCCGCCGCGGTGTTTGAATTCCTGCGACAGCTGTATGTGCAGGACCACCATCGGGTGCTGGAGATCGGCACCGGGACCGGGTGGACTGCGGCGCTGCTGTCCGCACGAGTCGGCGAGCAGCACGTGACCACGGTCGAGATCGATCAGCAGGTGGCCGACCAAGCGGCGGTCAATCTCGGCGCGGCCGGTTTCAAGCCGCGACTCGTCGTGGCCGATGGCGCCATCGGCTGGCCAGACGGCGCACTCTATGACCGTGCACACGTCACCTGCGGCGTTCGGGACATCCCCCTTGCTTGGATTAAGCAACTACGGCCGGGTGGGGTCTTGGTCGCGCCATGGATGCCGGCCTGGGCACCCGGCCACAAACTCCGGCTGGTTGCCGATGGCCGCGGCGGCGCTGTCGGCCGCTTCGTCGGCGATGCCCGGTACATGATCCTCCGCTCACAGCGCCTCGACGCCGGTCTCGCGCCGCTGGCAGGACGTGCGCGCTCCGCGCCCCCGCGACCGGAAGACGCGACCCAGATCCGAGAACCGCTGCCCCCAGTCGGCCCCCCCACCGACATCACCACCACCACAACGTTGCTGGATCCGCGGACCGTGGTGGGGGACGCCTTCGGCGCCGACGTGGCGATCGCCGCGCAACTACCCATGGTCAGCCACCGCTGCGAACAACAGCCCGACGGCGGGTTCAACCTGCACATCACCAGCCACGGCGACAGCACGAGGTCACAAGCACTCATCCAATGCACGCCCGATACCGATGAGTACCTCGTGCACGAGAACGGACCCCGCCAGCTGTGGCAGGAAACCGAAGCCGCCTACCTGCGGTGGCTCCAGCTTGGGCGTCCCGACCGAGACCGGTTCGGCCTGAGCATCGACCCCGATGGACGGCACACGATCTGGCTGGACTCCCCGACCAACCCCATCTCGGCTGGCCTCTAACCTGTGCGTCTTCGATGACGGACGCGGGTTCGTGCTCTCCGATTGCCGCACGCGGGCAAGCAGATCATGAACATCCGGCGCGAGGTTCTAATCGCCTCAATACCGGAGATAACGCTACGTTGCGTGATCGTTGCGACGTGATCGCCTGCATGATGAAGGCCCTGTGCCTACTCTGGGGTTGTCGAGACCTACCAGGGAGGTGCAGGGCCTCATGGAGGACGCTAGTACGATCGACGATGCCGCTACGGTCGGCGCGCGAATCAAGGTGCTCCGTAAGTGGCGCGGCAACATGAGCCAGCAGACCTTGGCCGATCTGGCCGGTTTGTCCCAGGCGCATCTATCGCGGATTGAGCGTGGACGCTGGCCCCTGGACCGGCGCTCTCACATCGCTGGCCTCGCTCGGGCGCTGCGCGTGTCTGAGACCGACATCGTCGGCGGTCCGCACCTGTCGGCCGACCCCATCCAGTCCACACCCCATACCACCATCCCGGCAGTGCGTGCGGCGCTGCTTTCCAACACGCTTACTTCGCCGACGACCGAACGTGCTCGTCCCCTTGCCGAGTTGGTAGCCGAAATGAATCGCATTGATCACAGCGAATACAAGCACATTGAGGTCGGCGAAAAACTACCAGCGGTCATAAATGAACTGCATGTCCACGTTGCAATGCCCGCCGATGAGGCTGCGTATCAGCTCGCGCTCATGACGCTCATCGAGGCATTCCAGTCTGCGACATTCACTACTAAGGACCTTGGATATGGTGATCTTGCGCATATTGCCGCTATGCGCGCAGATGAGGTCGCCGGCATTCTCGATGACCCCATCTCCACCGGCAAGGCGGCGAGTTTGAGAGTCCACACAATGTCGATGGCGAGTCGGGATTTTGCGCTTGGCTTGGCTGAGGAAGCGGCAGACGCCCTAGAGCCGCACGCTCACGATGATCACGGCGTACAAGTGCTAGGCATGCTAGCACTGGCGGCATCTCTGATGGCTACAGTGCTATATCGTTACGATCGGGCCGAACATTGGCTCAACCAAGCGACGGAATTCGCGGAGCGAATTCCGGATAGCCCTGGTGAGAATTGGGGAGCATTCTCGGCCTCAAATGTCGGTGCCTGGAAGGTTGCGCTAGCCACTGAACGTGGCGAGAGTGGCGGCGGTCTTTTGGAGCTCGCGAGAGAGGTCGATGAGGATAAACTTAAGGTGCGCCGCGGTCGGCACGCCGCATTCCTGGCGGACGTTGGGCGAGGACTCGCACGGGATCGGAAAAACCGTAATGAGGCTGTCGAGTGGTTGCGCCGCGCTGAGGAAGTCGCCCCACACAAGATCCGCAACAACGCGTCCGTGCGCCATACGGTTGAAGTTTTGCATACCCAGGCGCTCGATTCGGCGGTGAGTGTGGAGCTGCGCGGCATGATGGCGCGTATGGGTGTCCCGCACTGATAAGCAAGCAATTATTCATCTGTGCATAATCGCTGGTCAGCGTCACTGTCGTGTGGCTCATGTACGCGGATGTTGCATGATCATCCATCTGTGACTAGCTGCTGGTAGGCGGTTGCCTACCTTACGTCGTCATGCAAGACGATGTAAGGGCGCACCTTGAGCGGCTGGCCGCTGAGCTGAAGCGCCGTGAGTGGACGACCGAGTTCCGCAGTGACGGCCGATGGCTGGCGGTTATCAACCCGAATGCCCCTGAGCTGCAGGAGCGGGTTGGTTGTCGGCACCTCGCCGGTGGCTGGGAGTTCCACTGGGCGGGGGGAGGCCCCGCCGGCCCCGCCGAGGACATTGCGGATACGGCGGATCGGATCGTTCACGTGCTGCGCACGGTCGGCGCGAACGGGCCGGTGAGTGAGTTCATGAGCGCGGCGCCACGACTTCGCCGTCGCGCGGCGAGCAACCTAGCCCGGACCTCTCTCAGCGAGTTGGCCGCGGAGTTGGAGCTCCGCGGGTGGCAGGCGAGTTTTCGTGGTGATGGGCTGCGGCTGTTGGTGGTGAATCCGGCGGTGGGGGAGCTGCGGGATCTGATCGGTTGCCGGGAGACGGCGGATGGTGGGTGGGAGTTTTGCTGGTCGTGGGGTGATCCGATCGTTCCGGCGGACCAGCTGGTAGAAGCGG
>CALAED010000614.1 GCA_937891035.1 uncultured Thermomonosporaceae bacterium
CAGCCCGTACCAGGCTCAGCCCGGCCAGTACATCGAGGTCTTCAACCGCGGCCAGGCCGACTTCGACTACCGGATCACATCGGCCGCGCCGTACGTGCGGGTCACGCCGAGCAGCGGCACGGTCGACAAGCAGGTGCGCGCCACCGTACGGGTCGACTGGTCGCGGGCGCCGACCGGCACGACGAACGTGCCGCTCACGGTGACCGGCCCGAACGGCGGCAGCGTCGAGGTCAAGGCCGTGGTGCAAAAGCCGGCGCAGGCTCCCCGCAGCGGCTTCGTCGAGGCCAACGGCTACGTCTCGATGGCCGCCGACCACTACAGCACGGCGGTGGGCGGACGCGGCGTCACCTGGAAACGGCTCGAGGACATCGGCCGGACCGGCAGCGGCATGACGCCGTCGCCGGTCACCGCGGCCACCCAGACCCCGGGCGGCGCCGGCCCGCGCCTGGAGTACAAGATGAACCTGACCACGACGGGCCCGGTCAAGGTCACGGCGTTCTTGTCGCCGCGCAACTACGTCCTGCCGACGACCATGACGCCGGCGGACGGCCTGAAGTACGCCGTCTCGATCGACGACGGGCCGCCGCAGATCGTCAACGCGACGACCGCGACCGGCGCCAACGACACGTCGATGAACAGGCAGTGGGAGCGGAACACCTCCGACAACGTCAACCGCACGACAACGACCCACACCATCACGGCGCCGGGCATGCACACCCTCAAGTTCTGGATGGTCGACCCGACCGTGATCCTGCAGAACCTGGTGGTGGACACCGGCGGCGTCTCCACCAGTTATCTCGGCCCGCCGGAGAGCCGCCGGGTCGGCTGAGCCGAACCTCAGGCTCGGTTCGGCCGAGCCCCAAGCCCCGCCGTGGGCATGCGATCGCGCCGCGTGCCCACGGCGGAACCATTCCCCGCCGGTCCCCGGTCTGGCCGGCTTCCCGGCCAGACCGGGGCCAGCCGGGCTAGAGCTGGGCGCGGAGCAGGCGCTGCACCGTCTCCACGGCCTTCATGAGCAGGGGAACGAACGTCGCGGCGTCCGCCTGCGCCATGCGGGTGGCGGGCAGCACCACGGCGAGCGAGGCGAGCGGCGCATCGGTCAGGTCCCGCACGGCGGCGGCCACCGCGCAGATGCCTTCCTCGCCCTCCTCGGCGTTGAGCGCGTAGCCGCACCGGCGAACCTGATCGAGCTCTTCCTCGAGCTGCTCCCAGGTCGCGATCGAGGCGGGCGTACGGGCGATCAGGTCACGGTCCTGGTAGCGGCGGGACAGCTCGATGCGGGGCAGCGCCGCGAGGATGGCCTTGCCGGCCGCCGTGCAGTGCGCGGGCAGCACCAGGCCGGTCCGGTTGCCCACCCGGACCGAGCGCGGGCTTTCCACTCCGTCGACGAACCGGACGTTGCGCCCCTCGAGCAGGGACAGGCTGACGGTCTCTTGGGTCTGCTCGCTGAGCTCTTCGAGCACCGGCCGGGCCACCAGCCGAATGTCGATGCGGCCAATGGCGGCCAGGCCGATCTCGTTGAGAACGGGGCCGGGACGGTAGACCCCGTTGGGCTTGTCCTGCAGGACGAAGCCGCGGCGGCGCAGCGCGCCGAGCAGCCGGTGTGCCGTCGACCGGGCCACGCCGAGCAGCTCGGCCGCTTCGGAAACGCGGATGATCTGATGTTCCCCGATGAGCTCCAGCAGCCGCAGGGCGTTGTCGACCGAGCTGGAAGCGCCTTCCACTCGATCCCCATTATTCGGCATAGGGGAATCCTAATGCCATTCTTTCGTTTTGACGGAACTTATGTCACGTTATTACCCATGGTCACCGGCCCGCGGCGCCCATCGTCCAACGCTCTATCGGCTCCATCCGGTCCATCCGATCTGCCCGTCATCGTCGCCGGGGCCGGCCCGGTCGGCATGACGGCGGCGGCGCGGCTGGCACGAGACGGCGTGCCCGTCATCGTCGTCGAGGCCGAGGCGGTCCCCAAGACGGACTGGCGGGCGTCCACCTTCCACGCCGCCACGCTGGAGTTGCTCGACGACATCGGCGTGACGCCGCAAATGCACGCCGAAGGACTTGTCGTCCCGATCTATCACTTCCGCGACCGCGCGGACGGCCTGATCGCCGCGTTCGACTTCGGCCTGTTGTCGGACGAGACGCGTTTCCCGTACCGGCTGCAGCTGAACCAGCAGCACCTGGTGCGGATGCTGTACGAACGGCTGCGCGCGGTGGCCGGCCACGGCGTTGAATTGCTCTTCGGCAGCAGAGTCACCGATGTGGCCACCACGGCAGGCGGCGTCGCCGCCACGGTCAGGACGCCGCGCGGCGAGCGGGTGCTGCGGGGCAGCCACCTGATCGGCGCCGACGGCGCGGCCAGCACAGTCCGCCAAGTCCTGGGCATCGATTTCCCCGGCCACACCTATCCGGAACGGTTCGTCATCGTCAGCACATCCGTGGACCTGCGTACGATGCTGCCCGGCATCGCCGACGTCAACTACGTCGCCGACCCCGAGCAGTGGCTGTTCATCCTGCACACACCCGAGTCGTGGC
>CALAED010000615.1 GCA_937891035.1 uncultured Thermomonosporaceae bacterium
TCCGCCGCAGTCGTTTGCCCAGCACGACGTAACCGGCGAAGAAGTTGCGGCGCCGTGCCTCCCCGGATGCCGGTGCCTCCGGCACGACCAGCAGCAGCGGCAGCGCGAACACCGCGAACCATAGAGCGGAAAGCAGTGCGACCGCGCGGATGTTGAGTCCGTCCTGCGAGGTCACGCCGAACAGACCGACGTCGGGCTGGACGAAGGCGAACAACACGATCGTCAATGCGATCAGGCCGCCGAAGTAGCCCATCCCCCAGCCGAAGCCAGAGACCCGGCCGATCGTCGCCTTGGAGGCGACCTGTACCAGCATCGCGTTGTAGTTGACCTCGGCGATCTCGAAGAACACGCTGCCCGCGGCGATCAGGACCAGTCCCGGCAGCAGGTACGACGGGTCGTCCCGGATGAAGAACAACCCCGCCGTACAGGCCACGACCAACCCGGTGTGCACGGCCAGCCACAGCTTGCGCCGCCCACCGGCATCGCTGCGCTGGCCGGTCACCGGCGCGAGCAGCGCGATGAAGACCCCCGCGATGGCCAGCGAGACGCCGAGCGCCTGGGACCCCGATTCCTCGTCGGCGGCGACCGCGTCCGTCAGGTACACCGTGAAGACGAAGGTGACGATGACGGCGTTGAATGCGGCCGAGCCCCAATCCCACAGCGCCCAGCTGATCACCTGGCGCCGGGCACGCCGTGATGAGGGCGATGTGCCGGCGAGCGAATCGGGTGGGGGCGTGGCCACATGGCGACGCTAGCGGAGATCTCCGGAAATACCGTCACCCGGTCGCCACCCGGGCAGATCCATCACCGCGATGCCGTGCCGTCCCCTCCGCGGAAGGCCCGCCTTCCGGGGCTTGTTTCCAGGGGCCGCGGCCATGCGAGTGTTCGACGGGTACCGCACGGCGGGCGGCTGGGCGCGCTTGCGGTGAACCGCCGACCTAACGAGCGGGCCGAGCCGCCGCCGGGTCTTGGGGCTCATGCGGTGGCGGCCGCGCGGGCTTGAAGTGCCGTGATGTGGTCGTCGAGCCGTACGGCCGTGCCGGGCGGCGCGGTACCGGGCGGCGCGGCGTGGCGCGGGCCGGCGCCGAGCCACCGCCTGGTGCGTTCCACCAGGGGTCGTTCGCAGGCGGGGACGGGGGCACCGATGGCCGCACGGATCGACTCGGCGAGCCTGAGCAGGTCGGCGCAGATCGCCGGGCTGTCCAGCAAGGTGGCGGCGTACGCCAGCACCTCGGTCACCGAGGCGAGGCGCCAGTGGTCGCCGAGCCGGGTGTGCAGCGCCGCGCTCGTCGCGAGCCGGTCGAGCGCCCGAGACAGCTCGCCTGTGTGCACGTCCACAAGGCCGAGGAGGTTTTCCGCCCACGCGATGCCCTCTTTGAAGTTCACCTCGCGGAACAGCCGCAGGGCCACCTCACCATGAGTGAAGGCGAGGCCGTGGTCGCCCTGGTAGCAGGCGACCGCGCCGAGGTCGACCAGCGTCCAGGCGATCCGCTCTTTGTCGCCGACGGCGGTCAGCGCGCTCAGCGCGCGCGTCGACCAATCGTGCGCGGCAGCGACATCGCCGGACAGCCAGCACGCGAACCCGAGCAGCTGCAGCGAATGCCCGGCGCCCCAGTCGTCGCCCGCCTCCTCGAAGAGCGCCATCGCGCCGCGGTGCCGCTCGAGCGCCCGCTCGTACTCGCCGCGTTCCCGTGACACCGAGCCAAGCCGGGTGAGCGCCCGGGCCATCCCGCGACGGTCGCCCAGCCGCGTATAAAGCGTCAGACCGTGCTCGGCGAGCGCCGTGGCCGCGGCATAGTCGCATTCGTACGCGGCCAGCGCGGCGGCGCCATCGACCGCGCCGGCGTGGACGGGCACGGGAACGGCGGCCGGCCCGGCCGCGTCGGCCAGGTCGAGGGCGGCGGTGAGCCAGCCACGGCCCTCTTGGTAATGCCCGCCCAAGTAGCAGAACTGCCACAGCGCCCCGGCGAGCCGGACCGCGCCGGCGGGATCGGCCCCTTCGCCGGTCAGCCAGCTCATCGCGGCCCGCATGTTGTCGTGATCGGCGGTGAGCCGGTCCAGGACCCGATCCAACCGCGGACCACGCAGCGCCGCGTCGAGTTCTACGGCGAGGCGGCGGTAATACTCGGCGTGGCGGCGATGGTAAGTGGTCCGGGCGGTTCGGTCGGCGGCCAGGAGTTCGGCGGCGTACTGCCGGATCGTGTCCAGCATGCGATAGCGCGTGCTCCGTGCCCGATGCTCAACCGCGATCAGCGACTTGGTCGCGAGGCGGTGGATCAGGTCGAGCACGGCCGCCGGCGGCACCGCCCCGAGCGCGGTGACCGCGGGCAGATCGAACGTCCCGGGAAAGACGGACAGCGCCCGGAACAGCGCCTGCTCGTCCGGGCCGATGAGGTCATGGCTCCACTCCACGCAGGCGCGCAGGCTCCGATGCTGGGGCCGCCCCGTACGAGAACCGGCCGACAGCAGGCGGAATCGGTCGCTGAGCAGCTCGGCGAGCTGCGGCAGCGAGAGCACGCGAGCGCGGGCCGCGGCGAGCTCAAGGGACAGCGGCAGTCCCTCCAGGCCCGCGCAGAGGGTGGTGAGGCCCCGCACGTCCGCGGCCGGGAGCGCCGCGACATCGGAGATGTTGGCCCGCTCGGCGAACAGCTTCACCCCGGCGTAGGCCGCCAGGTCCTGCGCGTCGCACACCTCGTCCGCCGAGGGTACGGGCAGCGGGGGCACGGCGTAGACCAGCTCGCCCACCGTGCCCAGCGCCTCCCGGCTCGTCGCGAGAACGTGCAGCGCCGGGCAGGCGGTGAGGAGGGCCTCGACCAGCGTTGCGCACTCCACGACGAGATGCTCGCAGTTGTCGAGTACGAGCAGCGCCGTCTCGCGGGCGAGGTGCGGCGCCATGACGTCGGCCAGGGGTTGGTGGGTGTGCAAGGGTACGCCGAAGGCGGCCGCGATCGAGGAGGCCACCGTCGTCGAATCCGTGATCGCGGTCAGGTCGACGAACACGATCCGGCCGAACCGTCGTTCGGGAAGCGCGTCGCTGACCGCGATCGCGAGCCGCGTCTTCCCGCAGCCGCCGAATCCGGACAGCGTCACCAGCCGATGCCGATCCACCAGATCGACCACGGCCTTGGTCTCCATCTCTCTGTCGATCAGGCGGGTCACCGGCGCGGGCACCCGGCCTGCGGGCCCGCCGGCCGGCCGAACGGGTGCGTCCGGATCACCG
>CALAED010000616.1 GCA_937891035.1 uncultured Thermomonosporaceae bacterium
GCCGCCCCGTGCATGAGCGGCGTCGCCGGCATCATCGCGATCGGCCCCGACGACAGCGCCTTGTCGATCACCTGCGCCGGCCGGGAGTGCGGATCCCCCATCGGATTGCCCCCGCCGAAGGCCATGAAAAGATCCTCGGTCCGCCACATCACCCCTTTGGGCATGCCGGTCGTACCGCCGGTGTAGATGATGTAGACGTCGTCGGCCGAGCGCGCCGCGAAGCCCCGGCCGCCTGATTGGTCCGCCAGCGCCGCCTCGTACGCGACGGCGCCGGGCGCCCCGCTCGGCGCGGCGTCGCGCCCGCCGACCGCGATGAGATGGCGCAGCGCCGGCGCCCGCGGCGCGACCGCGGCGACGCGATCGGCGAACTCGACGTCATAGACGAGGGCGACGATGTCGGAGTCGCGATACAGATAGAGCAGCTCGGCTTCGACGTACCGGTAGTTGACGTTGATCGGGACGGCCCGGATCTTCAGCGCGGCCAGCATGGTGGTGACGTACTCGACGCCGTTGTAGAGCTGGACGCCGACGTGCTGGCCGCGCGTCACCCCGGCCGATTCCAGGTGGTGCGCCAGCCGGTTGGCGTGCGCGTCCAGTTCGGCGTACGTCAGCCGGCGGTCGCCGCAGACGATGGCCACGCGGTCGCCGATCGCGTCCGCCAGCCCTTCGAACAGATCAGCGTGGTTGAACTCCATCGCGGCGACCTCCGCGGGTCGGATCCCGGGTTCGGGGATCGGTCAAGGTTTGGCGGAGCCGACGATCCACATCGCGAAGAACTGGGCGCCGCCGCCGTAGGCGTGGCCGAGCGCCAGGCGCGCGCCGTCGATCTGATGCTCGCCCGCGAGCCCGCGTACCTGCAAGGCCGCCTCGGCGAACCTGATCAGCCCCGACGCGCCGATCGGGTTGGAGGACAGCACGCCGCCCGAAGGGTTCCACGGGATGTCGCCGGCCAGGGCGGTGGCCCCGGCCTCGGTCAGCTTCCAACCCGCGCCCTCGCCGCAAAAACCGAGATTTTCCAGCCACATCGGCTCATACCAGCTGAACGGCACGTACACCTCGGCGCAGTCGAGTTGATCGCGCGGCTCGGTGATGCCGGCCTGCCGGTAGAGATCGGCGGCGCAGTCGCGGCCCGCCCGCGGGTTCACGGTGTCGCGACCGGCGAAGAAGATCGGCTCGGACCGCATGGCCGCGCCGTGCACCCAGGCCGGCGGGCGCGGCGCCCGCCGCGCCGCCGACTCCGAGGCGAGCACCATCGCGCACGCGCCGTCGGAGCTTGGGCAGGTCTCCAGGTAGCGGATCGGCTCCCACAGCATCGGGGTCGCCTCGACCATCTCGCGGGAGATGCCGGGGATCCGCAGGTGCGCGTAGGGGTTCTTCAGCGCGTTTCGCCGGTCCTTGACCGCGACCAGTGTGCCGATGTGGTCGGGCGCCCCTGACCGCCTGATGTACGCCCTGATGTGCGGCGCGAAATAGCCGCCTGCGCCCACCACGAGCGAAGCGTTGTAGGGCGGGTGCGTGGTCAGCGCCCAGGTGGCGTTGGACTCCGACTGCTTCTCCCACGCCACCACCAGCACCCGGTCGTGCACCCCGCCGTTGATCAGGCCGGCCGCCACGATGCCGGTGGAGCCGCCGACCGACCCCGCCGTATGGACCCGCATCACCGGCTTGCCGCGAGCGCCAAGCGCGTCGGCGAGATAGGCCTCCGGCATCATCACGCCCTCGAACAGATCCGGGGCCTTTCCCATCACGACGGCGTCGATGTCGGCGAAGGTGAGCCCGGCGTCCTCAAGCGCGCGCAGCGCCGCCTCGCGGACCAGCCCGGCGATCGAGACGTCCAGGCGCTTGGTGCGGTACCGCGTCTGCCCCACCCCGATGACGGCGCACGGGTTACCCATCGACGTCTCCCTCTAGCACGCAGACGAGGTTCTGCTGGAGGCACGGGCCCGCCGCCGCGTGCCCCAGGGCGCGCCGGGCCGTGCCGTCGAAGATCCGCGCGGCGGCCTCGCCGATCCGGATCAGGCCGGTCGCCATCACCGGGTTGGCGGCCAGCGCGCCGCCCGACGGGTTGATCGTCACGTCGTCGGACAGCCCCAGCGCTTCGCACAGCATCAGCTCCTCGTGGCTGAACTGCGCGTGCAACTCGGCGACCTCGATGCCGGCCGATCGCGTCGCTCCCGCCCGCGTCGCCCCCGCCCGCTCGCCCGCGAGCCGGGCCGACTCGGCGCGCGACAGGTCACGGGCGCCGAGCGCGTGCGCGTCGGCGCGGTGGTCGATGCCGCGGATCCAGGCCGGCCGATCGCACAGCTCCCGCGCCGTGTCGCCCGCGGCCAGCACGATGGCGGCGGCCCCGTCGGTGATCGGCGCGACGTCGTACGACCGCAGCGGCGCCACCTCGTACGGGTCGTCGGCCGCCGGCTCGGGCAGATCGGGGGCGTGCGGGTTGGCCAGCCCGGCGGCTCGCGACCTGGCGGCCACCGCCCGCAGATCGTCTTCCTTGGCGCCGCAGCGCCGCAGGTACGCCTGCGCCTGCAGCGCGGCGAGCGACACCTGGTCGGGGCCGAGCGGGGCCAGATAGTACGGGTCGAGCTGAAGGGTCATGATCTGCCGCAGGTCGCCCTGCGACGACTTGCCGAAGCCGTACACCAGGGCCGTGTCGATGTCGCCGTGCTGGAGGCGCACCCATGCCTCGTACATCGCCCAGGCGGCGTCCATCTCGACGTGGCTCTCGGAGATCGGCGGCCAGGCGCCCACGGCGTCCAGCGCGGACACGAACGAAAAGGGCGCCCCGGCCAGGTAGTCACACGACCCCGAGCAGGTGAAGCCGAACCGGGAAAGGCCGGTCCGTTCCTTAATCTCATGGATCACCGGGGCCAGCAGTTCGACCTCGGAGAGCCCGGAGTACTCGGTTGTGAGGTCGGTCTGCGTGAACGCGACCACCGCCACGTCTCTGCCCGGCCCGGCGGTCGTTGGCCGCCCACGGCTCATAGGTAGTCCCTGATGGCGTCGAAGGGCACGTCGGGTTCGCCGGTGGGGGCGAACCACCTGATGTTCTGCATGGTCGGCCCCCATTCCTCGCGCGGGCGCCAGACCGCCTTGACCCGCATCCCCATGCGCACCTGGTCGGCCGGGATCCCGGCGACGAGCGCCACCATGGCGATATCGGCGCCGTCGAGCAGGATGTAGGCGGACACGAACGGCACCTCGGGTGCCCGCGGGTCGGGGATGTTGTTGACCGCGTACGTCGTGATCGTGCCGGTGTCCGCCACCTCGACCTCTTCGGTGGTGGGCACCCCGTCGGCCGGGCACATGCCCTTCATCGGCACATACACCTTGCCGCACACGTGACATCGGTGGCCGAGGAACCGGCCCTCGGCGATGCCATCAAGGAACCGGCCGAGCGCCCGGCCGGGCCGCAGGCGGTACTCGGCCCGGCCCGGATCGGTGATCATCGTGACGTCGGGCCGGAAGCATTCGATGTCGCCGATGCCGCCGATCCGTTCCGCACGCCACTTGGGCCGCACCCGCAGCCCGGTCGTGAGCGTGGGCGGCGGCGCGCAGCCGGGGTCGATCTCGCCGAGGTCGACGGCGTGCAGGAGCGCGGTGTCCGCGCCGTCCAACCGGATGAGCGCCCACGCGAACGGCCGGGTCAGCGGATGGCCGGGGCGCGGCCGCGGGACCCACGACCACGTCTCGACGGTGCCGGCCGGCCCCACCTCGACGTACTCGCCGGTGACCGGGGCGCCGTCGGCGGGGTCGTACTCGGTCGGTGGCACCAGGACCCGCCCGCCGGCCGTGCGCACCCCGACGAGGCGTGCGTCGCGCAACTCAGTGAGAAACCGCCCGATGACCGGGCCGACCGACCGTGTGTAGCCGCCAGGAAACTCGAGGACGTGGTTGACCTGGCCGACCGAGTTGACGGGGTCGGCTGGGTCGACCTTGGTGGCTTGGGTGGCTTGGGTGGCTTGGCCGACCGGATCGCCGGCGCCGTCAGATGGCACGAGCGCGGTCCTTCCAATAAGGCTCGCGCAGCTTGCGCTTGAGGAGCTTGCCGTTGGGCTCGCGCGGCATCCGCTCGATGAAGTCGATCGTTTTCGGGTGCTTCATGTGCGCCAGCCGGCCTTCGAGGGACGCCAGGATCTCGGCGGCCAGGTCTGGCCCCGGCGACACGCCGGTCGCCGGCTCGACGACCGCCTTGATCTGTTCGCCCCACTCGTCGTCGGGGATGCCGAAGACCGCGACGTCGGCGACCTTCGGATGGACGAGGATCTCGTTCTCGATCTCGGCGGGATAGATGTTGGCCCCGCCCGAGATGATCATGTCGGCCTTGCGGTCGGACAGGAACAAGAAGCCGTCCTCGGTGAGGTAACCGATGTCACCGACGGTGAAGTAATCCGCGTTGTCACCGACCCCCTGACGGGGGCCCACCCCCGACCGCAGCCTGGCGGCCTCCGTCTTGAGCTTGTCGCCCTTGTATTCGAACTCGATCCCCATCATCTTCATGTAGATCGTCCCGGGCGTGCCCGCCGGGCAGCTGCGCCGAGACGCGAATCGCGGCCAAATCCGGCTTGTGCGCACGT
>CALAED010000617.1 GCA_937891035.1 uncultured Thermomonosporaceae bacterium
GGGCCGGCCAGGCGTGATGATGGTGAGTCCAGCTAGGTCCATTCCCAAAGCGCGCCCGTGGTCTTGCCTGCCTCGTCGACCTCGTATTCGAACAAGCCGACGATCTCGTTCAGCCGGGCGAGCCGCACCGAATCGGTGCGATAGTAAAGAGCCCCCCGCCAGCTGATGATGCCCCCGTTGACGAACCGGCCTAGACCGCCGCCCTCCCAGCTCACGGTCTCGCCGTCCTGGGTCCTCATGACGCCTCGGCCCTTGCCGGACAGCCTGCCGTCGGGAAGCCGCACCGACTCGTAAGTGCCGATGTCGTTGACGTGTACGCCATACATCTCGCCCGAGTGCTGGAAAGAGATCTCCACCACCGGCATGCCGTCCCGAGCGGGCAGTACGCGCCGTCCGGTGACCTGGCCCACCTGCTCGCCGATGCGGTCGCCTATCATGATTTCCCCCCGCATTTTGGGATTTGTAGCTCGTAATTCCAGTACCGCGCGCCTTCCCCCGAACGGTCAACAGGGACGGGGTAAAGACCCAACGTGAGCGCGACAAATCCCGCGTCTGATCAGTCGTGTCCGATCAGTCGTACCGGCGAATGAGGCGGACGTTGAGGACCAGCATCACGACCCCGAGCACCGCGACCACCGCGAACCCGCGGCTCACCGCGACCCACTCGAAGTCGCGGAGGATGAGCGAGCGCAGCGCCTCCATGACGTACGTGACGGGGTTGAAGGTCGCCGCGATCTCCATCGGCCGGGTGAGCAGGTCGCGCGGCACGAAGTTGGGCGTGAGGAACAACAGCGGGAAGAAGATGAGCCCGCCGGAGTTGGTGGCCGCGGCGCTACGGGTCTTGAGCGCGATGAGCTGCATGAACCCGGCGAACACCACCGCCCACGCCGCGGTCAGCGCGATCAGCAGCACCAGCCCGAGCGGCCCGCTCGCGATGGAGATCCCGAACGGCAGCGACAGCAGCACCAACGCCACGGTGATGACCGCGCTCTTGACCGCCTCGGCCAACAGCCACCCGAACACCAGGGACGTACGGGCGACCGGTGCGGCCCGCAGCTTGTCGAAGTAGCCGCCCTCGATGTCCTCGATGAGGAAGAGCGCCGCCGTGCCGAACGAGGCGGCCAGCAGCAGCGAGCTTGGCAGCGTGAACGCGGCGTAGCTCTGCCCGAACAGGAACCCCGTCGAATCCGACGTGAAGATCCGCCCGGCCTGGCCGAAGTTGACGACCAGAAAGAACATCGGGATGAACAAAGTGGGGACGATCGCCTCGGGGGTGCGCAGCGAATCGCGCAACGCCCGCCCGCCGAGCACGTTGGCCTGCTGCAAAGCGGTCACACCGTCACCTCCTGGACCTCGCCGGCCGCGCGCTCGCGGGTGCGGCCGGTGGCGTCGAGGAAGACGTCGTCAAGCGTCGGCTCGGCGTCAAGACCGTGCCGCTCGCGCAGGTCTTCCTTTAGCCGCCGCGGCGTGCCCTCGCGGACGATCAGCCCGTCGTCGATGATGGCGATGCGGTCGCAGAGCTGGTCGGCCTCCTCGAGATATTGGGTGGTGAGGAAGACCGTGGTGCCGAGCTCGTTGATGCGCCGCACCTCGTCCCACACCGTGAGCCTGCTCGCCGGGTCGAGGCCGGTCGTCGGCTCGTCGAGGAACAGCACGTCGGGCTCATGGACCAGCGCCGAGGCGAGGTCGAGGCGACGCTTCATCCCGCCGGAGTAACCCTTGATGCGCCGGTCGCCGGCCTCCACGAGGTCGACCAGCTCGAGCAGCTCGGTGGCCCTGGCGCGGGCGTCGTGCTTGGACGCGCCGAACAGCCGCGCCTGCAGGATGAGCAGCTCGCGCCCGGTCTGGCGGGCGTCGAGCCCGGCCTCTTGCAGCGCCACGCCGATGCGACGGCGCACGGCCTGCGGCTCTGCCGTCACATCGAGGTCGGCGACGCGCGCCGTGCCCGCGGTGATGGACATCAGTGTCGTCAACATCTTGATCGTCGTTGACTTGCCGGCGCCGTTCGGCCCCAGGAACCCGAACACCTCACCGGCTTCGACGCTCAGGTCCACCCCGCGCACGGCATCGACCGTGCCCGACCGGCCCTGGTATTGCTTGACGAGGCCCTCGGCCTCCACTGCCAGCTTCATGCCGGGGACCTTAGCGCGGCCCACCCACATTTTTCGTTTCGCAGACGTTGTCACGATGCAGCTGCCAACTTCATGAAACCCTCCTGGTCGTAGCGTTCACACCGTTAGACCGACGCGTATCGTCAGAGTCATCGCCGGCGAACGAGCTTTTTGGCCGCATCCGGACCGCGCTCGCCGGTGACCATGGGCTCCAGGGCGTTCGGCCGTCGTGGCGGGATCGCTCGGGTAACGGGTCATGTGTCGATGCTCGCCGGTGTACGATCACGCCCCCTTGTCACGCTGACGCACGGACATGCCACCGGCAACGCCCCCGAGATCGGCTGAGTCAGCCGCGATCTTCTGGCCGGTCGGTCGGCAGCAGGGTCCCGAGCGGACCGAGATCGAGGTTGAGATCGGCCATGGTCAGGTGTCAGCCGTCTCCGCGCACGGTGACGACGAAGTCGTATGGTGCGAGCGGGCCGAGCAGCCGGACGTCGGCCCTGCCGCGCCAGGTCCGCGCGAGATCGGCCGCGGCCTCCTCGAACGGCCCGGCCTTTTCCGTCTCGACGAGGAACGCCACATGAGCCGCGTCCTCGTGATGGGTGGGCTCGCGCTCGTTGCTCGCCACGGCGTAGCGCGCCAGCGTCTCGATCGCCGAGCGGGTGTCCGCCGCGCGTTTTGCGCTGATGGCCTCGTTGATGAGCTCGCCCAATCTCATCCGCGCGTCCCGCGCGTCCTCTTCGGCCGTGCCGCGGATCTCCTCGCGCAGGCGCGCGACCGCGGTGTTCTCCGCGACGATCTCTTCGAGAATCGCGCGTTCGTCGTAGCGCGCCTTGAGGAGGTACTCTACGCGGCCATCGAGTTCGTTCAGCGCGGCGCGGAACTCGTCGTGGTTGGCGGCCAGCAGTTCCACGGCGACGTCCTCGGCGCTCGCCAGCACCGCCCCGAATCGGATCGGCAGCACCGGGGCCGCGGCGGCGGCGGCGTCGAGCAGCCGTTGATGGGCGGCGAGGTCTTCCGGTTCGCCGATAGGCTCGTCCAGCGGGATCTCGCTCACCAGCGCGGCAAGCTGGCCGTGGCGGACGAGCCCGACGTCGCGGTCGCCGATGCCCCGGGAGTACTGGGTCAGTTCGACATCGTGCGGCACGATGCCGTAGACGTAACAGCCGAGCCCGCCGCCAGGGCGCCGCGACTGTTCTGACCCCCTTGTTTCTCCTGCCTCCTTGGCCGGCGTCATGTCAGTCCTCCGCGTCTACGTCGCCGCCGCCCGGCCGCGCCGGGTGTGGACGGCTCAGCTGCGGTGGGCGGGGGCACCGCGTCGCCGTTGCCTCGCCGGTTGTGCCTCTGGCTCTGCTCGCCCTTCCCGCTCTTGCTCTTCGTCCTCTTCCTCTTCCTCTTCCTCGTCTTTGTCCTCTTCGTACTCTTCGTCTTCGTAGTCGTCCTCGTGTTGGCCTTCTTGGTCGTCGGACTCGTCCCGTTCCTCGTCCCGTTCCTCGTCCTCCCGGCCTTTGACGACCTCCCCGTCACGGATCTCGCCGCGCCAGCCTTCGATCTCCTCCGGATGCAAGGCGGCCTGCGTCATCATGTGCCGCGCGAAGTGCTTGAACTCCAGCCGAGCCCGGCGCCCCTGGGCGCGCCACAAGTTGCCGGTGTACTCGAAGAATCCCGCTGGGTGGTACTCGAGGATCAACGCGATGCGGGTGAGATCCGGCGCGAGCTCATGAAAGGTCACCGCGCCGTCCACATAACCCTTGGCGCCTTTGGACCGCCACACGATGCGCTTGTCCGGGACCTGCTCGAGGATCGTCGACTCCCAGTTCCGGTGCGACCACAAGATCTGGGCCCGCCAGTTGAGCTGCTCATCGGACTCTTGCTCGACGCTTTCCACCTTCTTCATAAAGCTGGGGAAATCCTCAAACCGCGTCCACTGGTCGTAGGCGAGGCGGATGGGGACGCCGACGTCGATCGTCTCGACGATGTTGGTGACCTTGAGTTTCTGGCCCTGACCGCCGCCACCGCCACCGCCACCGTCGCCGCCGTCGCCACCACCAATGAGGCCACCGGTCGCCTTCCCCAGCCCTTGCTTGAGCTTCGACTTGGCGAACGAGGTGACCGCGCCCGCGACGAGTCCCTTGCCCTTGGATGCCAAACCGCCGTCGGCACCGGTGACGGCCGACAGCAGCCCGGATCCGCCCTTCTCGGCGACGTCGGACAGCCGGCCGGACATGGCGTCGACCTTGCCAAGCATCCTGGTCGCTGCGTGCGCACCTACCGCGGTGATCAGCTTCTGGATGGCCTGGGCCAGACCGTCAGGGTTCGTGGGTGTCTTGTTGCTGGTGTCTTCCGTTCGGCTCGTCACTGCTCTCTTCTCCGTGTCCGTCGCACCGGCGGGCGCTGGCTCGACGGCCTACTGGGCCGCCGCGGCCGGTCGTCGGCGCGCTCTTCGTCTTCGGGCTCGTCTTCGGGCTCGTCGGCGGACTGCGACGGGGGCCGGCGCGTAGCGGTCCGCCGCGGCCGGCGCTCCGCCGCCCGCTCGTCCGGCTCACCGCCGTCGTCCCCGTCGCCGGCTTCGTCGCCGGCTTCGTCGGTGTCGGTGTCTTCGTCCGTCGGGGCGCCCCGGCCGCCGAGCCGCGTTGAGCTCAGCGCCCCGGTTCGGTCCTCGATCTTGCCGGTCAGCGTGTCCCCCCGACTGCTCACCGCCGACATCGCGGCGGCCTTGCCCGCTTCGACGAGCCTGCCCCGCACCGTCTCGGTGAGCGTCTTCACCTCCGGGGAGGAGCCGAGGACGTCGATGCCTTGCTTGACCAGCGCGGCCGGATTCTTGGCGGCCCGGCCGGTCATACCCACGCCGACGAGCATCAGCGCCATCCGGCCCTTTCGAGTACGACCCAGCAGATAGCCAAGGCCCACGGCCATGCCAATCCGGACCCCGTCCTTCATGATCATCCCCTCGCCCCCGGGCAGGGTCGACCGACCACGGAAAACGTCAACCCTGGAAATTTGCGAATCTTTTGCTAAAAGCCGCTTTGACCAACAAAACAGCTCCTGGCCTCGCTGGCCCTACCCGGAGCAATTGCACCAAAACCCCGATAACGACCACTCGGGAGCCGCAGTGCCATGAGCGCCCGACGAGATGGTCCTGCACGATCTGAGTCGTCGCCCCGCGCTGACGGCCGGTTCACGCCGCCGCTCGCCGGCCCGGCCATGCCGGGATTAGACGAGGTTAGGTCTTCTCGGGGTTAGGTCTGCTCGGACCGATTACGAGGTCGCGCGGCGCTCGGTCCCGTACCGCTCGGCCGCCCGCGCCCGCGCCTTGGCCGCCTCGACCTCGCGATCGCGAGGAGGCGCCTTGGTGACCAGGTTGTCGAGCAGGGTACGGGTCGCGTCGGCGACCGCGGCGACGGCGGCATCGAAGGCCGCCGCGTTCGCCGCCGACGGCTGCGTGCTACCGCTGATCTTGCGGACGTACTGCAGCGCTGACGCGTGGATCTCCTCGTCGGTGGCCGGCGGTTCGAAGTTATGGAGCACCCGGATGTTCCTGCACATACATCCATGATGACCGCCGCACGCAAGTAGCGTCGAAGCATGACGAGTGCGCAACTGCTCGCCGACGCGTTCGGCCGGATCCAAGGCGTGGTCCGCCGGGCCGTCGACGGTCTCGATCAGGAACAACTCGCCTATCGTCTCGACGCGGAGGCCAACTCGATCGCCTGGCTGGTCTGGCATCTCACCCGCATCCAGGACGATCACATCGCCGACGCCGCCGGCACGTCCCAGGTGTGGACCTCGCGCGGCTGGGCCGAGCGGTTCGCCTTCCCCTTCAGCGTCGCGGATACGGGGTACGGGCACGGCGCCGAGCAGGTGGCGGCGGTGCGGGTGGAATCGCCGGACCTGCTGACCGGATACCACGATGCCGTGTACGAACAAACCATCGGCTATGTCGGCGGTCTGGCCGACGACGATCTCAACCGGATCGTAGACCGGGCGTGGGACCCGCCGGTCACCCTTGGTGTGCGGTTGATCAGCGTCATCTCCGACAATCTGCAACACGCCGGGCAGGCCGCCTTCGTCCGCGGCATCATCGCGCGCGGCTGACCGATACCGGCGTCGCCCACGCCAACTCGCAAGGGCCGTCCGTTGGCGGGAAAGGGCACAGATCTGTACCTGAAGCGGGCGGACGATCGCGGTTACGCCGCGCGGAATGCCGCGACCTTTGACGTTCGGTGACTTTAGCGACCCCGGATTGAGAACAGAGTCACTCCATGAGTAACGGCAGCCGCTGGACGGCGGCGATGGGGCTCACCACTTTCGCCGCCGCGCTGATGATCATATCCGGGATATGGGCGTTCCTCGTCGGCATCTCCGCACTCGCGAAGGACAAGGTCTTCGTGGTCGCGCCCGACTACACGTACAGGATCGACGTCACCGGCTGGGGCTGGATCCACCTGATCCTGGGGATCGTCGTCGCCGTCGGGGGCGTGTGCCTGCTGCTTGGCCAGACCTGGGCCCGCATATTGGCGATCATCCTCGCGGTACTCAGCGCCGTCGCCCAGTTCATGTTCCTGCCGTACTACCCGTTGTGGTCGATCTTGATTATCGCGCTGAACGTGTTCGTGATCTGGGCGGTCCTGACCAGCGGGCGCGAAAGAGCCGTGGTGTGACGACGTCTTGACCGGAGGGTCCCATGAGTGACCTGATCGCCATCGCCTACGACAGCCTCAAGTCGGCCAACCAGGTGCGCGACAAGCTCTTCGAGCTGCAAAGGGAGCGCGTCGTCGAGCTTGAGGACGCGGTCGTCGTCGAACGCAGGAAGGACGGCAAGATCAAGTTGCACCAGTCCCGCCACGGCGCCGTCGGCGACGCGGCGGCCGGCGGTCCCCTGTGGGGCGGGCTGATCGGACTGATCTGCCTCAGGCCGCTGCTCAGCATGGCCATCGGCGGCGCCGCGGGCGCGGCGGCCGGCGCCGTCGCCGACTACGGCGTGGACGAAAACTTCATGCGCGAGCTCAGCGAGCACATGCTGCCCGGCACGGCCGCGCTGTTCCTCCTGATCAGCAGATCGTCTCCGGATGAGGTCATCCCTGAGGTGGCCCAATACGGCGGCCGGCTCATCCGTACCTCGCTGTCCGGCGAGCAGGAGGCGCACCTGCGTGCAGCCGCCCGGGCCGCGCAGCCCGCCTGACCTCTCGCCGCTCGGCGGCCATGCCGGCTCGGCCCGGCTCACTCAGCCCGGCGGCGGTCCTCGCGCCTGGCGAGCAGCCGTCGTTTGGCGCCGCGGCCGGAGTCCGCCTGCTGGTGCTGGTCGAGCACGGTGAAATCGGGCGGCAGCAGGGCGGCCGGCTCGCCGGGACCGAGGCACCATGCGGCGGGCAGGGTGGGCCGGACGCGTCGCGCCTCCGCTGTGAACGCCTCCCAGCCCAGCAGACCACCGGGCGCCACCGCGGCCGCGGCCGGGCCGAAGATGGCGCGGTCCCAGTAGCCGGTGCAGAGCACAAGCGCATAGCGCTCGGGCTCCGGACGCCATTCGCCCAGGTCGGCGTGGACAAGGGCGATCAGGTCGCGGAGCCGGCGGCGGCGCGCCTCCCGGTCGAGCAGCCCGAGCGCCACGTCGGAGATGTCCACGGCCGTCACCTGACGTCCGGCCGCGGCGGCCGCCAGCACGGCGCCGGACGGGCCGCACGCCAGATCGAGCACCGGGCCGTCCGGCAAGGCCGACGACAGAGCCTGCGCCGCCAGCGGATGAGCGTGAAATGACACGGCCGAATCGTCGCCGTACCTGGCGTTCCATCTAATCCGATCCGGGTGGCCGGAGGCCGCGAGCGGCACCTCTCGCATGTCAGGCACCCTACCCCGCGTCCCTGGGAGCGGGACCCTGCCGACGCTGCCGTGCCCGCCGTGCCCGCCGTGCCCGCCGTGCGCCGGTATGGCCGGCGGCTCGAGGGTGCCGCCGGAGCGCCGGCCATGACACCGTGTGGATAAGCCATCAGCGCGTTAACGCGACAACGCGATGTGGATCGGAGATCGGAGGGAGCGGCACGGTGCTACACGCTTTCGTCTACAACGAGGTCGCGGTCCTCGTCCGGCACTGGTTCGAGATCGGCCGTACGGACAGTCGACTGGAGCACGGCACGCGCGTCGAGGTGCGGCTGCGCACCCCGCAGCCGCAGCGCGGGAGCTATGCGGCCGCCCAGGTGATCGCGGCGGATCAGCCGTTGTTCCGGGCCGACCTGTTCGACCGTGTCGACGGCGTGCCCGGCGGGTTCGAGGCGGCGCACTTCCATCCCAGGTTCATCGGCGTCGAGCCATGCGAACGCACCTGGGCCGACGAGGTCCAAAAGACGCCGTGGGACTGGCTGCATGGCAGGCTCTCCGACATTCCCGACCTCGTCGCCACGGCGGGCGCGAAGCTCGCCGACCCGGATGCCGAGCGGGCGGCGGTGGCGGCCGACGCGGACATGATCGTCGAGGCCGCGCGGCGCCGTGCGGGGAGCGAGTGCCGTTCCAAGGCGCAGTGCCATGAGTGGACCCGGGACACCACATCGGCCGTCCGGCTGATGGTCGCCGACCTCGAACGCCCCGACCTCCTCGACCGCGACCGCGTCTCCCCGTGGCTGGACGCCGCCGCGTGATCGATCCGCGGCGCCGGCCGGGTGGCGTGGTCCGGTCGGCCGGCGCCGCATTGGTCCTGTGCGACGGCTTGGTGGGGCGGCAAGGTGAGAGCGTGCGCATTTCGGCAACGGGCACCGGCCCCCGGCAGGCCGCCGCGTCGCGACGTGGTGCGTCATGAGCATCGCGTTCCTGGTGACGAGCCTGATCGTGGTCGCCACGCCGGGTACCGGCGTCATCTACACGCTCTCGGCCGCCCTGTCTCGGGGCCGCGGGGCCGGCGTCATCGCCGCGCTGGGCTGCACGCTCGGCATCGTGCCGCACATCCTGGCGACGATCACCGGCCTGGCGGCGCTGTTGCGTACGAGCTCACTGGCATTCCAGATCCTGAAATATCTGGGCGTGGCCTATCTCCTTTTCATGGCATGGGCCACGCTCAAGGACAAGGACGCGGTCGTCCTCGATGAGGACTCCGCTCGTCGCTCGGCCGGACGGGTGATCGTTTCCGCGGTCTTGATCAACCTGCTCAACCCGAAGCTGACCGTCTTCTTCTTCGCGTTCCTGCCGCAGTTCGTCAGCGTCGGCGAGGCCGGTTCGCTGCCGCAGATGATCGGGCTGAGCGCCGTCTTCATGTTGATGACATTCGTGGTGTTCAGCGCGTACGGCCTGTGCGCCGCCGCCGTACGCGATCACGCCACCTCGCGGCCCCAGGTGATGGCGTGGCTGCGCCGCGGCTTCGCCGGTTCGTTCATCGCGCTCGGCGCCAAACTCGCCTTCGCCGCCCGATAGGGCCGCCGCGCGGCGCGAATGCCGGCGGTGGCGTGCCGAACGAGCGGTGCCGGCGCCGGCCTGGTCTGCGGTCCGGACACGGCCGTGCCGACGAGCTCTGAAAAACGCCGGGTTGTCGTCCGCGGCGGTGTCGCCCAACGCAGGCCCTGACGTCAGATCCGCTTGACGTCAGGGCGTCTTGACGTAAGACTGATCCCGTGACGACTCCCGATGCGATCGAGGCGCGGTTCACGCTGCTGACGGCCGCGGCGCGTTACGACGCCCTGCGCACCCGAGAGGCCCTCGCCGACACCGTCCTCGACGAGCCGGGCGACGACGCCGGCGAGGTCGGCGATGTCCGTCCGCTCGGTCGCGACGAGGCGCTCGAGCTCCTGGCGCTCGGCGAGGTCATCGCGCGCAAGGCCGGTTATGGGCGGCAGCTCACGGTGCGCACCGCCCGGGCGGCGGGCGCGTCCTGGTCGCAGATCGGCGCGGCGCTCGGCGTCAGCAAGCAGGCCGCGTGGGAGGCGCACAGCCGATGGATCGACGACCAAGCCGACCAGCACCGCCGCAGCGGCTACGAAGGGCTTTCCGATGCGCAGGCGGCGGCCGCCCGGTCCCTGGCGGGGAGACCGGAGCCGGCGGTCGACGCCGCCACAACGAACGAAACGAACGAGCAGGCGGACACGACATGAGGCCGCATTGGGTACGGGGCGCGTCGGCGGAGTCGGCCGAGTGTTGGCACGGAGGGCCGGATGAGTGAGGCAGGCAGGGTCGGCGGTACTGACGCGTTGCGGCCGTACCGGCTGCGCGTTCCGCAGGCGGATCTCGACGACCTGCGCGCCCGGCTGGCGGCCGTCCGCTGGCCCGATGAGATACCGGGCATCGGCTGGGCGCAGGGGGTGCCGCTCGGCTACCTACGGGAGCTCACCGAGTACTGGCGCGACCGCTATGACTGGCGCGCCCACGAGGCGTTGCTCAACTCCTTCCCGCAGTTCACCACGACGATCGACGGGGCCGACATCCATCTTCTCCACATCCGTTCGCCCGAGCCCACCGCGCTGCCGCTGCTGCTGACCCATGGCTGGCCCGGCTCGATCGTCGAGTTCATTGACGTCATCGCACCGCTCAGCGATCCGCGTGGCCAGGGCGACGACCCGGCCGACGCGTTCCATCTGGTGATCCCGTCCCTGCCGGGGTACGGGTTGTCCGGGCCCACCCGCGAGCGCGGCTGGGGCATCTCACGCATCGCCCGCGCCTGGTCCGAACTGATGAGTCGCCTCGGCTACCGCCGCTATGGCGCTCAGGGCGGCGACTGGGGGCATGCGATCACCCGCGAGCTCGCGGCGATTGACGCAGAGCGGGTCATCGGCATCCACCTGAACACCCTGCTGACCCCGCCGCCCGACGATCCGGCCGAGGCGGCCCTGCTCACCGCGGAGGAGCGAGCTCGGCTCGATCACCTGAGCGAGGTCGAGGCCGACATGTCGGCATATGCGCGTATTCAGGGCACCCGACCGCAGACCTTGGCCTATGCGCTCACCGACTCGCCGGTCGGGCAGCTCGCCTGGATCGTGGAGAAGTTCAAAGAGTGGACCGACTCCGAGCGGGTGCCGGAGGACGCGGTGCCCAGAGATCGGTTGCTGACCAACGTGATGCTGTACTGGCTCACCCGGACCGCCGCGTCCTCGGCCCGCCTGTACTGGGACACCTTCCACCCCGTTCCGCCGCCGGCCTCCATCGTGCCGCCGCCGGAGCGGGCGGCGGCGATCCCCACCGGGGTCGCGGTCTTCGCCCGCGATCATGCCCGCCCCGTGCGCCGGCTCGCCGAGCGCGACATCAACATCGCGCACTGGGCGGAGTACGACCGTGGCGGTCACTTTGCCGCGATGGAGGAGCCGGATCTATTCGTGCGCGACGTCCGAACCTTTTTTCGCCTCCTCCGCGCCGATGTGGAATCGGCTGTCAGCCACTGCCGTACGGACGGGTGATGATCTCTAGAATGTGACCATTGGGGTCCTCCCAATACACCCCGCGACCGCCATCGTTGGTGTTGTACTCACCGGGCCGCCGTTTCATCGGGTCGGCCCAGTACGGCAGGCCGCGAGCGCGAATGCGCCCGAATATTTCGTCGAATTCAGGCTCGCTGACGAGAAACGCATAGTGCTGCGGCCGAACGGGGTCGGAACTGTCGGCGAAGTCGAGCGACACGTCGTTGTCGACCTGCACGACCAGGAACGGGCCGAACTCGGTTGGCGTGGACAGGCCGAGCAGGTCGGCCAGGAACGCCGCCGATTCGCGCTTGTCCCTGGCCGCCACGATCGTGTGGTTGAGCTGTACGGACATTGAGACTCCTTTGGCGTCGTCGCCGCCGGGGCTCGGCCGCGACTTCGGATACTTCCAATGTACGGCCGATAGCCCGCAATCCGATGAAGACTCGATGTTGACGCATGGGATCATTGGCCTATCAGGTCACCGTGGACCTTCCGCACTCATGAGCCGGACCGCGCGCAGCGCAGGTATCCCGTGCCCGAATTTCAAGGAAAGGGTGCCATGGATTTCACCGACTTCCGGAGCACGACTAATGATTCCAGCGCCCGCGTGGAAAATTATGTCGGCATGATTCATGAGTACTACAAAATGGTGACACCGCTCTACCGCGAAGGGTGGGGCGACTCATTCAATTTTCCGCCCTTCGGCGTGACGGAGAGCTTGGAGGACGCCACCGCCGCGCAGGAACGTTCCATCGCCGACGAAGGCGGTTTCCGGCCCGGCTGGCGGGTGCTCGACGTCGGCTGCGGGGTGGGGCGGCCGGCACTCACCATCGCCGCTCACTCCGGCGCCGCGGTGGCCGGCGTCAACATCTCACCGGATCAGCTTCCGATCGCCCGGGGGCTGGCCGCGCGACGCGGTCTGTCCGACTTGGTACGGTTCGTCGCGGGTGATGCCCTGCGGATGCCGTTCCAGCCCGGTTCGTTCGACGCGGCGTACGTCATCCAGTCCATGTGCCACGCTCCGGACAAGCGCGCGGCCTATCGAGAGATCGCGCGCGTCGTGCGGCCGCGCGGCGTGTTCCTGGGAAACGACTGGCTGTGCCGTGACCGCATCACGCGGGCCGAGTACGCCGAGTACATCGAGCCGATCTGCCGCAGCTGGGCGTTGCCCCATCTCATCAGCCTGTCTCAGCTGGCCGAGCACCTCGCGCACGCGGGCTTCCACGTCTCGGAGCTCGGCGACGTGGCGGAACGCGGGGACATGACTCCCAACTGGGAGCTGTTCGAGGCCAAGAGCCGGTCGCTGGCCGACCGGCAAGAACAGCCGCCGGCCGTCCGGCTCATGCGGGAGGCCGTCGACTCGGTGGTCCGCGCGGCCCGGGCCGGAATGTTCCTGGTCGGTTATTGGCACGCCGTCAAATGAACACGCTCCAAGGACTCGATCTCACCGCGGAAATCCGCGCGCTCGTCGCGCACCTCGTCGCCGACCGGATCGCGATCGCGGTCCCATCGGTCTATGAGACGGGCCGCCTGGTCACGCTGGCGCCATGGCTGGACGGACACGAACAGCGGATCGGTTTCCTGCTCGACGAGCAACGAGCGGACGGTGGCTGGGGCGGGCCCGATGGTTATGCCGCCGTGCCGACGCTGAGCGCGGTCGAGGCCATCATGACCGTGCTCGCGCGCGGCGACGCCGTCGCGCGTGGCCCGCGGCACGCGGCCACGTTGCGGGCGGCGGCCGAACGCGGGCTACGGGCGGCGGCGGCCCTGCTCACCGATGTGGCCGCCACGGGCCCGCCGCCGACGGCGGGCGCGGCGATGATCATCGCTGCCCTCACCGAAGCCGTCAACGAACACGCCGGCGGCCCGGCACCCGGCGCCGTCACCGGCCCCGCCGTCCGCACCGGCGTCGGCGCCGCGCAGCTCGCGCGCCTGCGCGGCGGCGCCTGGCGGATCCCGCTGCTGACGCACTATCTCGAACTGGTCCCCGGGGCGGCCGGCGCCGCGGAGGCTCGGCCCGTGGACGGCGCGGTGGGCGGCTCAGCCGCCGCCACCGCCGCCTGGCTCGGGCCACGCCGTCCCGGCCCGAGCGCCGCCCCGTCCGTCCGCATGCTCACCGAGTTGCAGGCCCGCCACGGCGGCCCGCTGCCGACCTTCACCTCCCAGGTCTACGTCGCTCAGGCGTGGAGCCTGGCCCATCTGGCCATGGCCGGGGTCGACGCCGCCGTGCTGGCCCCCCTGCGGGACACGCTGGCCGCCGCGCTCGAACCCGCCGGCGGACTGCCGGGCGGACCGGGCCTGCCCGCCGACTCAGATACGACCGCGGTCACCTTGTACGCTCTGGCACGACTCGGCGTGACCCGCTCGCCCGACCACCTGTGGGAGTACGACACGGGCCCGCATTTCGTCACGGTGCATCCAGAGAACGAGCCTTCCACCAGCGCGAACGCACATATCTTGATGGCACTGGGCGAGCATGCCGCCCGCGGCGGGCCCGCCGCGGCGCGCGGCGCCGCGGCCGCGGCCCGCATCGCCGCCTGGCTCGGCGAGCGTCAGCGCGCCGACGGCGGCTGGCATGACAAATGGCACGCCTCTCCCTTCTACGCCACCCGGAGCTGCGCCATCGCCGTCCACTGGTACGGCGGGCCAGGCCAGGCCGCCGTGGTGGACAGGGCCG
>CALAED010000618.1 GCA_937891035.1 uncultured Thermomonosporaceae bacterium
CACGGCTCCGCGGGTCACGGCCTCAAGATCCGGCGTCCCCGGCGTCGCGGCGCCCGTGGCGAACGCCTCGACCGCGGCCAGCGCGCAGGCCGCGTTGCCCGCGTGGTGCTCGCCGAACATGGGCAGGAAGACCTCGTCGTAGACCGCGCGCAACCCCTGCAACCGCAGCATCTGCCCGCCCACCGCCACGTCGCGGTTCAGCACCCCGAACTCAATGCCCTCGCGCGCGACCGTCGCCCGCTCCTCCGCCACCTTCCTGAGCAGCACCTCGGCGGCGGCGACCGGCTGTTGCGCCAGTACCGCGATCGCGCCCGGCTTGATGATCCCGGCCTTCTCCCCCGCGATCTCTTCGATCGTGTCGCCGAGATACCTGGTGTGGTCGAGCGCGATCGGCGTCACCACGGCGACCACCCCGTCCGCGACGTTGGTCGCGTCCCACACCCCGCCCATGCCGACCTCGACCACCGCCACGTCGACCGGGGCGTCGGCGAACGCCGCGAACCCCATGGCGGTGAGCACCTCGAAGAACGACAGCTTGACGCCGTGCTTCTCGTCGATCAGCTGCACGTACGGAAGAATGTCCTCATAGGTCGCCACAAACCGCTGCTCACTGATCGGCTCCCCATCAAGCGCGATCCGCTCCCGCATCGTTCGTAGCTCCGGACTGGTGATGAGCCCGGTACGCAGTCCGCGCTCGCGCAGCAGCACCTCGATCATCCGCGCGGTGCTCGTCTTGCCGTTGGTGCCCGCCACATGGATCACGGGATAGGAGTGCTGCGGGGAGCCGAGAAGGTCAACGAGGTCCGCGATGCGGACGATCGTCGGATCGAGCTGCCACTCGACACGCCGCTCGCGGCGGAGCGCCGCCTCGACGGCCGGATAATCAAGCGCCTGGGATCCGCTCACGCAGGTAGAGCCTACTCACCTCGCCAACCTGTCCGAAAACTTGCTTCTGCCCACTAACAGGGCGATCACGTGCGCTGTACGCCCTATGGGCGACCGATTACGATTACGCAGTCGTGACAACAGATGAGGGGATCCGTCGCTGAGAGCTTCCTGGAGGCGCCCCGCATCGTTGGGAGGTTGACCGAGCTGATCATTCCGGCGACCGGAGTCATCATCGGGCTCGCCGTAGGCATCAGGCTCAAGGTGCGGCGGCGGACCGGCACGCTGGTCGGCGGCATCGGGATTCCGCCGGCTCCGCCGCGCAGACGTCGAAGACCGCGCGGCGCGGTTCCATGAGCGACGACGATCCGTTCTTCCAGGAGTGGGATGCCCGGCACCCCGGCGACCGGCGCAGCCTGGTTCGTGCGCGGCTGCTGAGCGCGCAGCTCGGGATCCAAACCATCGGCCTGCCGGTGCTGACCATCGTTGGGTCCAAAGGCAAAGGCACCGCGGCCGCGTACGCCTCCGCATACTTGTCTGCGGCGGGTTGTCGCGTTGTAACGATCACCAGCCCGAGTTATCGATCAACCCGTGAGCGGATTCGCGTGGACGGGCGGGCCATCTCGAGCACCGAACTGAAGACGCTCGCCGACCGCGTCGCCACAGCCGTCGAACAACTGCCGAATCGAGTCGCCGGGATGGGATACCTGGCACCCTCCGGCCTGTTCATCATCGCGGGCGTGCTCCACGCCCTGTCCACGAAGCCGGATGTGATCGTTCTCGAAGCGGGTCGTGGCGGTCGGTCCGACGAGGCGTGCTTGTTCCCGCCGACCGTCGTCGCGGTGACACCGATCTTCGAGGAGCACATCGGCGAGCTGGGCGCGTCCGTCCTGGAAATCGCGCGGGACAAAGCCTCTGTTATCGGGCCGGGCACTCAGGCGGTGCTCTCCGCCCCACAGCGCGACTCGGTGGAACGCGTACTGCGGACGACGGTCGCCGGCCTTTCCAACGGGCAGCTAGAAATCAGCTTGGTGACCCCGCACGCCAGCGAAGTTCCCGTCGCGTTGCTGCCCGCCGGGCTGGGGGTCGTCAACGCGGAGCTCGGCTGCCTGACGGCTCAGCGTCTCCTCGACGGCCGGGAACTCGGCCGGCCCGCGACCGACGACCTGCATCGGACCCTCTCTTCGGTGCGATTGCCGGGCCGGCTGTCGTGGCATCAGGTCCCCGGCACCAAATCACGGCTCCTTCTCGATCAGGCCGTGACCCGGGCGGGCGCCGCGGCCGCTCTGGCGGCGGCTGTCAGCGAGCAGGGCGGAATCGATCATGTCCTGCTGTCGCTCTCGGATGACAAGGACCTCGACGGAGTGATCGCCGAGCTGGCCGGGATGCACGTCACCTTCGTTCAGCTGAATCGGTCACACCTCAGCTTCACCCGAGAGACACCGTCCCATTGGACTCTCATCAAAGAGGATGAGCTCACCGTCGGCCGGCTCGCCGAGCTGGGGCGGGTGGTGGCGATCGGCACCTTCAGCTTCATCGCGTCGCTACTCGAGCTTTTGAATGTCGACACAGATCGGCTCTACGCGCCTCGGGCCGCCGACTGAATCCGGCACCGCGAAACCGAGCGGGATCGCACAACGTGCCAGAGGCCTGACCATGCTCGCGTGGGTGCCGCCGAGATGGGGCAAAGCAAGCAATGATGAGCGACCTCGTCCCCTGCCTTCGCCGCCACTGGCCGCCCGTCAAGACCGAGACGGTGGGCGTAGGCGGCCGGCGGCGCTCGCCGGGGCGGCGGTGCCGGCCGCCGGCGTGGTCCATGCCGGCGGCCAAAGCGTCTCCGCCCCTCGCATTCTGCCCCGCCGGACGAGTGTGTCCTGGATAGAATGATCCAGCGCATGTCCCATATGCAACGATCCGGTCACATTTGACGGGGAGATCACCATCGAGAATGAGGGGGCGGGCAGGGTTGCGGGTTGGGTCCGCCGTGAAGAGGCCGGATGAGATCCAGCGCACGTAGAGTCTGCTTTCGACATCCGCGGGTGGGTATTGCGTCGGCAGCTCAGCGCACTTGGTGGACTCGGTCACGGGGGCAAGGGTCTATGGAGATCGTACGGCGGGTGACGCATCTAGGCCGAGATGGCCCTGGGCACGGCGGCTGAGAAGGAACCGAATGGAGGACAATCTCCTCCAACAGCCTGACACGTACCTCGTGTAGGACCGCAAGACCCGAGACAGACGT
>CALAED010000619.1 GCA_937891035.1 uncultured Thermomonosporaceae bacterium
CGATGATCAGGCTGATCACGTTGGACACGACCGACGCCAAGGTGGTGGTGATGGCGCGCTGGGCGCCGATCACGTCGGTGTTGAGCCGGCTGACCAGCGAACCGGTCTGGGCGCGCATGAAGAACGCGACGGGCTGGCGCTGGACGTGCGTGAACACCTCGGTGCGCAGGTCGTAGATCAGGCTCTCGCCGACCTTTGCGGAATACCACCGCTGGGCCAGGCCGAGGATGGCTTCGACGAGCGCCAGCCCCGCCACGCCGACCGCCAGCCAGACCACCAGCCCGGTGTCGCGCGGGATGAGGCCCTGATCGATGATCGTTTTGAGCAGCAGCGGGTTGGCGACGACGATCCCGGCGGTGAGTGCGTTGAGCGCGAGGAACAGCACCAGCTCACGTAGGTACGGCCGGGCATAGCCGGCGATCCGTTTGACGGTCCCCGGTTTGAGTTTTTGCTGGGTGACCGAGTCGTCCCGCCGGAAGGACGCCATTACCTGCCACGGCATACCCGGCATTCCCACCGCGGCCTCCTGGTGTGCGATGTCGACTCTGGACTACGCGCCGGCGCGCAGCCTGGGACGTGACGTAATCATGTAATCCGCATCAGGCCACCAACGAGGCGACACCGGTCGCGCTTCCCAGTTTTGCTCATGGCGAACTGTGCCCGGTCCGGCGCACGCACCGGCAGACGCGGCGAGATTGGGCCTTGTCGGGTGATGTCTCGCTATGTGGGATGTAAAGGCGCTATCCCCGCAGCATGACCGCCGAACCGTGGAGCCCCCCGATGCGACGACGCGCCACCAGCGGACCCACCCTCCGTCACCGTGCCCGGCGGCGCCTCGGCGCGCCCGCCGTCGCGCTCGGCGTCGTCGCCGCGCTCGGCGCCGCACCTAGCGCCGCGACCGCGGCGGCGGGGGCGGACGGGGCCGAACGTCCACGCATCAAGGTGAGCGAGGGCGAGACGCAGCCGATCTTCTCCCGGGCCGACGCGATCTTCCAGACCGTGCACGTCGAGACCACGGTCGACAGCGACGGCGACGGCGTCCGCGACCGGGTGGAGATGCGGCTGCTGCGGCCCAAGGAGACCGACGCCGGGCTGCGGGTGCCCACCATCATCGAGCCCAGCCCGTACTGGTCCGGTGGCAACCCGATCGAAAACCACGACGTCGACATCGACGACGGCGAAGGCGACGCCGTGCTGAGCGCGCGCGACGCCGGCAGGGGCCTCGGCGGCCTGGAGGCGGGCGGGGAGGCGCCGGCGTTCCCCGGCATCTACGACAACTTCTTCCTGCCGCGCGGGTACGCGGTCGCCGACGTCGACAGCATCGGCACCGGCGGCTCCACCGGCTGTCCGACCTCCGGCGGACGGAACGAGACCCTCGGCGTCAAGGCCGCGGTGGACTGGCTGAACGGGCGAGCCCGCGGCTGGGACCCGGCGGGCGCACCCGTCACGGCGCGAAGCTGGTCGACCGGCAGTGTGGCCATGATCGGCCAGTCGTACAACGGGACGCTGCCCCAGGCGGTCGCCACGACCGGCGTCCCCGGCCTGAAGACGATCGTGCCGATCGCCGCCATTTCGTCCTGGTACGACTACTACCGGGCCAACGGCGGGGTCGTGGCCCCCGGCACCTTCCAGGGTGAGGACCTCGACGTGCTCGCGAAGTTCGTCTACACCCGCGCGGACCGGGAGATCTGCAAGCAGACGATCGCCGACCTCGAGGCCGGTCAAGATCGGATCACCGGCGACTACAGCCCGCTGTGGGACGAGCGCAACTACCTCAATGCGGTGGAGAACGTCCGGGCCAGCGTGTTCGCCGTGCACGGAGTCAACGACTGGAACGTCAAGACCAAGCACTTCGCGCAGTGGTGGCGGGCCCTGGCGAAGTACGACGTGCCGCGCAAGCTGTGGCTGCACCAGGCCGCGCACGCCACCCCGTTCCGGTGGCGGGCCGAGGAGTGGCTGCGCCAGTTGCACCACTGGTTCGACCACTGGCTGTACGACATCCGCAACGGCATCACGCGCGAGCCGATGGTCGACGTCGAGCGGGCGCCCGGCGCCTGGGAGCGGCATGGCGACTGGCCGGAGCCGGGCACCAGGACCGTCGCGCTGCGCCTCAACGCGGCGGCCGGTGCCGCGCCCGGCGGGCAGCCGGGAGAGCTGGCCACCACGCCCCGGCCCGGCGCGGCCCAGGCGTTCGTCGACCAAAAGACCCGTACGGCGGACGAGCTCGCCGACAACTGGACGGCGGCCGACCCCAACCGGCTCGTCTATCTCACCCCCGCGCTGACCCGCCCGATCCGCGTGAACGGCACGCCGGAGGTCTCCGTGCGGGCCGCGCTCGACGGCCGTTCGCCCTTCCTCACCGCGCTGCTTGTCGACTACGGCACCGATACGCGCCCGACCGGCGCGCTGCGAAGCACGGGCGAGTCGTTCTGCTACGGGGCGGGTGTCACCGGCGATACCGGGTGCACGACGCGCACCACCCATGTCACCGCGACCGCGCCGTTCAAGATCGTCACGCGGGGCTGGATCGACGTCCGCAACCGGCACGATCCGGCCCGCACCGAGCCGATCACTCCGGGCACGATGTACTCGTTCCGCTGGGACATGCAACCCAACGACTACGTCTTCAAGGCCGGCCATCGCATCGGCGTGGTGGTGCTGTCGACCGACTTCGACTACACCCTCCGCTATCCGGCCGGGACGAAGGTCGAGGTGCAGCCCGGGATCAGCGAGGTGCGGCTGCCCGTCGCGCGACTCGGCTGAACACCTGCAGCCCATGACGTGATCGCGTTTAATCCGAAGATCACAACGGAAAGATCGTCTTGCGGAGGAAGATCACCGCGGACGGCCTGGGGCAAGATTGGGCGAACTGCGCCCTTCGGTCCATTTGGCCACAATACGGAGGAAACCGGGTGGTCACCCGGGTCGGCCAAGGTTGAGGGGACACGACGTCTCCGGAGGGGGCAATGATCGTGCGCAAGCGCGGCATCAGACGAGTGACGGCGATGCTGGTGGGGCTCGGCGCCGCCGGCATCGCGATCGGCTGGATGGGCGAGGAGATGGCCGCCCGCCAGGCGGGCGCCTAGCGCCGGCTGACGGCGGCTGACGGCGCCTTGACGGCGGCTAACGGCTCGCGACCGCGGCGGCTAACCGGAGCGCGGGCGGATAGCCAAGGCGCCGCAGTTCGGCGCCGGCGATCCGTTCGACCTGGGTGACCTGCCGGGGGGTGAGCCGGTCGCGCCAGGCGCCGACGCCGCGGTCGTCGACTCCGGCCAGCGCCGCCTTGCTGACCGGCGTACCCAGGTAGTCGGCCACGCTCTCGATCACCCGGGACGGCCGGGTCACCAGGTCTTCGTAGCGAACCGTGTAGAGCTGTTCCTCCGGGGTCTGGGCGCGCAGCCGGGCACTGAGCCGGACCGAGCCGCGCCAGCGCAGCGCGCACTTGACGGCGGCGGCGGCGACGGGCCAGCGGGCCCGTTCGGTCACGTCCTCGACCCCCAGGAAGGGGTTGGGGAAGACGTCGTCGAGGTTCACCACGCCGGGCTTGAACCAGGCCAGGCACTGCTCGTCGTCCAGCATGTCCGCGACGACGTCGCGGCCGTCCCTGATGATCTGCAGCACCTGGGCGTCGGGGAAGGCGTCGAACACGACGTCCACACTGTAGAGCAGGTCGGGCGAGGCGTCGGCGTAGCGGTGGGTCCCCCTGTCGTCAACGCACGGCCCCGGCCGCGCCCCCGGCGGGCCCCCCAGCGCACGGCATTCGGGCGGGCATTCCAGGCAGCCGCGCGGCGAGATCTGCCAGGCCTGGGCGTAGGCGTCGCGCAGCACCCGGGCGGCGCCCTGCCCCCGCTCGGTCGCGATCGACGGGCGGCGCGCGAAGGCGTACGTCACCCGCAGCACGCCCGGGCGGCCCATCGTGAGATGGAAGCCGCCCGACCGCTTGATGGCGGCGGCCAGCAGGCCCGTGCCGGAGTGGGGAGCTCCCACGATGAAGACCGGCCGCCGGACCTTGGTCCCGTTGATCACCAGGATGTGCGGTGCTGACCTCGCTGACTTCATGATTACTTTCAGTGTGTCACCCGGCGGCGCCGATCTATGCATGCGACAGCCCCCTGATACTAGTCTCGGGTCATGACGGTGACGCTCCGCGAGCGGCTCGCCGCGGCGACCTCCATAACGGTGCTGACGGGAGCCGGCGTTTCGACCGATAGCGGCATTCCCGACTTCCGCGGCCCGCAGGGGGTGTGGACCAAAGACCCGGCGGCCGCCGCGATGGCCACGCTGGAGACCTATCTCGACGACCCGGATGTGCGGCGCCGGGCCTGGCGGTCGCGGCGCGACCACCCCGCCTGGCGGGCCGAGCCCAACGCCGCCCACGCGGCGCTTGTCGACCTCGAACGGGCCGGCCTGCTCAACGCGATCGTCACCCAGAACATCGACGGGCTGCACCAGCGCGCCGGCTCCAGCCAGGCCGCGGTCATCGAGATCCACGGCACGATGCGCGACGCCGTGTGCCTGACCTGCGGAGTGCGCACGCCCATGCCGCAGGTGCTCGAGCGGGTCGACGCGGGCGAGGACGATCCGCCCTGCGTGGCCTGCGGCGGCATCCAAAAGTCGGCGACGATCTCCTTCGGCCAGGCGCTCGACCGGGACGTCTTGGCGGCCGCCATCCGTGCCGCCCGGTCCTGCGACGTGTTCGTCGCCGTCGGCACCTCGCTGACCGTCCAGCCGGCGGCGGGCCTGTGCCTCGAGGCGGCCGAGCACGGCGCGCTGTTGGTGATCCTCAACGCGCAGGAGACCCCGTACGACGAGATCGCCGACGCGGTGCTGCGCGGCCCGGTCGGTGAGACGCTGCCCCGTCTCGTCGCCATCGCCACCGGCGCGGCCGGGGACATCGAGGCCCGATGAGGGCACGGGGCGCTGGGCGGAAGGCCCGTATGAGCGTGCGCGCGAAGAGCGCGCCGGGCGCTGGGCGGGAGGCAGGGTGAGCCGGTGCGTCCGGCCAGGGCGGCTGCGGCGCGGGGACACGGTGGCCGTGGTGGCGCCGAGCGGCCCGGTAGACCCGGAGCGGCTGGCGGCCGGCTGCGCCGTGCTGCGCGATCTCGGGCTCGATGTCGTCGTTGGCAAGCACGTGCTCGCGCGGGTCGACCTGGCCGAGGCCGAGCCGGTGCGGCCCGACTGGCAGGCGCTGGCCGGCGCCGACGCCGACCGCGCCGCCGACCTGCGGGCGGCCTGGTGCGATCCGGGCGTCCGCGCCGTGCTGTGCGCCCGCGGCGGGTACGGCGCCACCCGGGTGCTCGATCACCTCGACTGGGCGGCGATGACGGCGGCGGCGGCCGCGCACGGGCCCAAGATCCTGCACGGGTCCAGCGACATCACCGCCCTGCACGCGGCGTTCGGGCGTCGGCTCAAGGTCACCACGTCCTTCGGTCCCATGGTGGCCGCGCTCCTCGCCGACGCTGACGCCGGCGCCGGCGCCGCGTCGGTCACCGTCGCGCACGCCAGGGCCGCCCTGTTCGGCCGCGCCGAGCCGGTACGCGGCCGGCGCACACTCGTGGGCGGCCGCGCCGAGGGGCCGTTGACCGGAGGGAACCTGTCCCTGCTCGCCGCGCTGACCGGCACTCCGCATGCCGCCGAACCGGCGACCGGCCGCATCGCCTTCCTCGAAGACGTCACCGAACAGCCGTATCGGATCGACCGGATGCTCGGCCAACTGCTCCAGGCGGGCTGGTTCACCGGGGTGGCCGGGATCGCGCTCGGCAGCTGGATCGATTGCGGCGACCCCGCCGAGTTGGAGGCGG
>CALAED010000620.1 GCA_937891035.1 uncultured Thermomonosporaceae bacterium
AGGCGAGACCGGTAGCTTGCCCCCATGGAAGCCCACAACCTCCCCGAGGCTCTTAACCTGATCATGGAGCAGCGTGGTTGCTCTGGAAGTCAGCTGGCCCGTGACCTGGGCGTTTCCCAGCAGTGGGTATCCGATGTGTCGAGAGGTAAGCAGGACACACCGACGGAGAAGGCGATCCGGCTGCTGGCAAGCGTAGGCTGGGAACTGGTCATACGCCCCAAAAGGGAGGAAGAAGACCCCGTGAATCGCAGAGAGTTCGTGACTGCGACGGCGTCCGTAATGTTCGTTCCGTCCCCCAACGTCGGGCCGCATGAAGACCCTTTGTATCTAGGGGAACTAGCAAGACGCGTCGGCCGCGCCAGGTACGAACACGGCGGTGGAGCGGTCGCCACTACCGCGATCAAGCACATTCGCCGTATAGAACCGTTAATCGCCAGTAATGACCGGAAACTTCAAGAGCAAGCGTCCAATCTAGCAATAGAAGCGGCGTGGACCCTGAACGACGCGCGTCGATTCGACGCAGGCGAGAAGGTTGGCGGGCTCGCGCTGGCACTGGCGCGACGCAGCGGAAGCATGGACGCGCAATCCCGGGCCTACAGCGCCCTCGCGAACATGAACGCTGAACGGGGCGAAAGGGATCGATCCTTCAAGTTCGCGGAAGCAGGCGGCAAACTCCGCGAGATTCCCGATGCCCAACAGCAATGGATGAGGCTGCGCAAGGCATGGGCTCAAGCACACTTGCGCGGCCAAGAAAACGTCGCACGCGACGAAATCGAAAACGTGCTAGGTCTCCTCAGAGATAACGGAGGTTTCACTGGTCAGAGTCCGCTCGACATGGCCGATATGACGAGCAGCCTTGGCCGGGCCATGGCAGATCTAGGAGCCCATGAAGAGGCTCAAGAGATCATGAATCAAGCCTTGAGTTTCTTCGAAAACCATCACCTGACCCCCGTGGCGCTTTGCCTGGCTCACCAGAGCACCACCGCTCTCAGTGCTTCTCAAGTGGACCTAGCGGCCAACCGTATGCTGATGTTGGCGCGGTTCACGCCACTAATCAACTCGCCCCGCGTCGACGGACACGTGAAGACGATTCTCACAATGTCGGCCCGATGGGGCACCGTACCCGACATGCGCGATGCACGCGACCAACTTAAAGGGGTTATACACTCCACTGTCCGCACGTCGATACAAAGCTGAGTACGCGAGCATCGCTCCCTGAGTACGAGCAGTCCTAGGAAGGTTCCGTGTCCAGGGCGGCCCCATTTCTGCCGGACGTCGTTTTATGCGTGCATCAGATCGAGGCTGAGGGAACCCAATAGCCCCAAGTATTTCTGAGTCATCCCGTAGGGCTCTCGGTCCGAGGTGCCGCTTCGGGTCGTGCGATCTTTCTGTCCACCCGAGAGGCCTCTCGGGGAAGAGAAGAGTCAGCACAAGGCCTCGCACTACAGTGCGACCGGGACGCTCTTCGGTTCGTACATGTAGATGGTGATCTTGTGGTATTCGGAAGCACACAGCATTGGGACCGTACTGCCCGGATCTCTCGGTGGAATTGGTTACCAGTCGGCTACCGTCCTGCACGATGTCGTGGGCGGGGTTGGGGTAGGTGATCTCCCAGCGGAGGCCGGCCTGGGTGTAGCAGCCGCCTTCCTTGGTGCCGAACACTTCCAGGGTCACCGCCCCGGATCCGCTGCCGCCGCCCCCGCCGCCTCCGGTGCCGCCGCCGGACGTGGTCGGAGCCGGGGCGCCCGGTGCCCCTGGGTTGGTGTTGGACGATGAGCCCGTGCCCGAGCCGGAACCGGAGCGGGAGCCGGAGGCGCCGGGGCTGGGCTTCGCTCCGGGTGATGGGGCGCCGGGCGATGCCTGCCCGCCGGCGCCGCTCGCGGCCGCCCCCGACGCGCCCGGGCTGACCACCCCCTGCTGCGGGGCGGCGGGACCGCCCAGTGCCGTTTCGTCGGCACCCTTGTTGGAGTAGGCCTCCGAAATCTTCGGCCAGAAGATCGCCGTGGTGGTCGCCGCCACCTACAACATCGCGGCCCCGCCCGTTCCCGCTATGACAGCCAGCCAGGCGTCCCGTCGGCCGCGGCCCCGAGGTAGACCACTTCTTGGCCGGCCACGCCGAGCCGCCCGGTCAGCCCGTACGGCCCCACGCGCGAGGGGTCCACGGGGCGCAGCGGCTGGACTTCCGGCATGGTGTACCGCTCCAAATGATCAAGACAAGACGTGTGCACCCTAGCGCAGAAACGATCACCACACCCTGGCTTGTGCCGGTCAGGATCATCGCGTGATTAGTCACGCTGAGCGCGGCGGCGGCCGAGGGTGCTTTCGCGGCGGGTCAAGGTGTGGCCGACGGTGACCTCGCGGGCGGGCCGGGCGGGGCGGCGGGCCATCCGTTCGGCGAGCAGGTCGAGGGCGTGCTGGGCGATCATCTCCTTGTCCGGAGTGATCGTGGTGAGGGTCGGCGTGCTGTAGCGGCCGTCCTCGATGTCGTCGAAACCGGCCAGCGCGACCGTGCCCGGCACGTCGACGCCGCGGTCGAGCAGGGTACGGAGGGCGCCGAGCGCGAGCAGGTCGTTGAAGCAGAACACCGCGTCCGGCGGGTCGCCGGAGCCGAGGAGGTGCGCCATCGCCCGGGCGCCGTCGGCCCGGTGGTAGGCGTCGACGGAGATCACGAGCGACTCGTCGAAGGGCAGGCCGGCCGCGGCGAGTGCCCGCCGGTAGCCGGCCAGCCGCAGCCGTCCGGTCTCACCTGCCGCGTCGTCCTGCGCGCCGATCGCGGCGATGCGGCGGCGGCCGAGCTCGATCAAGTGCCGGGTGGCGTCCATGGCGGCCGCGATGTTGTCGACGACGACGTGGTCGGCCGGACCGTGGTGGATCCGCTCGCCCAGCAGCACCAGCGGCGTGTCGTCCGTACGGTCGCGCAGCTCGGCGGCGCTCATCGCGAGCGGGCTGAAGATGAGGCCGTCGATCAGGTGGGCGCGGATGCCCTCGGTGACCAGTTGCTCCCGCTCGCGCCGGCCCTCCGTCTGGTCGATGAGCACCGTCCACGACCGCGCCTCGGCGGCCGTCACGATGAGCTTGGCCAACTCGGCGAAGTACGGGATGTCCAGCTCAGGCACGGCCAGCGCGATGATGCCGGTGCGGCCCTGGCGCAGGGTCCTGGCCGAGAGGTTGGGCCGGTAGTTCAGCTCCCTGATCGCGCGCTCGACTCGGGAGCGGGTCTCGGGCGTGACGTGGACGTAGCCGTTGACGACGTTCGACACGGTCTTCACGGACACGCCGGCCTCCCGGGCGACCTCCTTCAGGCCCACCCGCCGCCGTGACGGTTCGCCCCGGTCGTCCGCTTCCCCCATGCTTCGACCTCTTTCGGCCCGGTTGCTGCCCAAAGTATGCCGGATTCTTTACAACGTTGTATACAACGATGTACAAACGACACTTGTCGACGTAAAGCCGCAAAGGCGCACGAAGGAGGCCTTGCCGGTGAAGCACGCCTACTTCGCCCTCGACCCCGCGTTCGGGGTCGGAGCGGTCGAACGCCGGCTGTTCGGGTCGTTCGTCGAGCACATGGGCCGGTCGGTGTACACCGGGATCTACGAGCCGGGACATCCGGCGGCCGACGAGAGCGGGCTGCGCCGCGACGTGCTCGGCCTGGCGCGCGAGCTCGGCGTCTCCGTCGTCCGCTACCCGGGCGGCAACTTCGTGTCGAACTACCACTGGGAGGACGGCGTCGGGCCGCGCGACTCCCGGCCGACCCGGCTCGACCTCGCCTGGCGGCAGATCGAGCGCAATGCCTTCGGCCTCGACGAGTTCATGACGTGGGTCCGCGAGCTGGGCGCCGAGCCGATGATGGCCGTCAACCTCGGCACCCGCGGGCTGCGCGAGGCCTGCGACCTGCTGGAGTACGCCAACCATCCGGGCGGCACGCACCTGTCGGACCTGCGCGGCAAAAACGGCGCGCCTGAACCGTACGACATCAGGCTGTGGTGCCTCGGCAACGAGATGGACGGGCCATGGCAGATCGGCGGCAAGACCGCGGCGGAGTACGGGCGGCTGGCCGCCGAGACCGCCAAGGCGATGCGTCGCGTCGACCCGCGCGTCGAGCTGATCGCCTGCGGCAGCTCCGACCGCGACATGCCGACCTTCGGCTCCTGGGAGGCGACCGTACTCGAGCACTGCTACGAGCATGTGGACTACATCTCGCTGCACGCCTACTACGACCCGGCCGAGCAGGACCGGGCGAGCTTCCTCGCCTCGGCGGTCGACATGGACGACTTCATCTCCGCCGTCGTCGCCACCGCCGATCACGTCGGCGCCAAGCTGGGCCGGCGCAAGAAGCTCAAGCTGTCGTTCGACGAGTGGAACGTCTGGTCGCGCAGCCGGTTCGGCGGCGAGGACAGCCTCGACTGGACCGAGGCGCCGCGGCTCATCGAGGAGGACTACGACGTCACCGGCGCGGTCGTGGTCGGCAGCCTGTTGATCAGCCTGCTCGGCCACGTCGACCGGGTCGGCATCGCCTGCCAGGCACAGCTGGCCAACGTGATCGCGCCGATCCGCACCGAGCCGGGCGGCCCGGCCTGGCGGCAGACGATCTTTCATCCGTTCGCGCTCACCGCGGCGCACGCCCGCGGCCGGGTGCTGCGGGTCGAGCCGGTGGCGCCGCGCCAGGAGACCGCGCGGTACGGCGACGTACCGGTGCTCGCCGCGACCGCGACGTACGACGCCGAGACCGGTGACGTCGCGATCTTCGCCGTGAACCGTGACCTGGCGGAACCGCTCGCCCTCGACGTCGACCTGCGCGGCGTGCCCGGCCTGGCGGTGGCCGAGCACGTGGCCATCGCCGAAGACGACAACACCGCCCGCAACACTCAGACCGCGCCGGACCGCGTCGTGCCCAGGCGGCTGGACGGGGCCCGGATTGATGGCGACCGGCTGACCGCCGTGCTCCCACCGGTGTCGTTCAACGTCGTTCGCCTGCGAAAGGAGACCCCCAGATGAGATTCCCCGGAAACCTGAGAACCTCAGGAAGAACGCTCGCACTGGCCATAGCGGCGGTGACGGCATTGAGCGCCTGCGCCGGGCAGGGCCAGGGCGACGGCGACGCCAAGGGCTCGGGCGGCACGGTTACCTTGAAGTTCTGGAACGGCTTCACCGGGCCCGACCGCAAGGCCGTCGAGACCATCGTGCAGAGGTTCAACTCGTCCCAGAACAAGGTCAAGATCGAGATGCAGATCATGCCCTGGGACGTGTTCTTCGACAAGCTGCTGCCCAGCTACGGCTCCGGCACCGGCCCCGAGATCGCCGCCATGGACACCGCCCAGATCCCGCAGTACGCGGCGCGCGGTGTGTTCCAGCCGCTGGACGACGCCTACGGCCCGCAGGGCGTCGACCCGAACGTCATGGTCAAGCCGGCCGTGGACGCGACGGTCTACAAGGGCAAGAAGTACGGCGTGCCGATGAACTTCACGACGTTGCTGCTCTACTGGAACAGGGACATGTTCAAGAAGGCGGACCTCGACCCCGACAAGCCGCCGGCCGATTGGGACGAGTTCGCCGCCTTCGCCAAGAAGCTCACCAAGGACACCGACGGCGACGGCAAGCCCGAACAGTACGGCTTGTCGCTCGGCGACCACCAGACGATCGCGATGTGGCCGATCCTGTTCTGGCAGAACGGCGGCGGCGTCACCTCGCCGGACGGCAAGACCGCCACGTTGAGCGACCCGGCGACGATCGAGGCCGCCAAGTTCTGGGCCGACCTCGTGATGAAGGACAAGATCTCGCCGATCGGGCAGACCGGCGCCGACGC
>CALAED010000621.1 GCA_937891035.1 uncultured Thermomonosporaceae bacterium
TGACGATATGGAGTGCGCTGTCTGAGTCACTAGTTCGCGCCAAGGCGACCGCGAAGAGGCTGATGAGTGCGCGGACTCTTGCAGTGCCGGGGGGGCGGACTGCCATGTCCAGGTAGGGGAGGGCTCCGTATAGGTCGCGCCAGGTGTAGCCAAGTCCCGTTAGATGTGATGAGTAAGGCCAGACCGCGCCGGGTGGCTGGTGCAGACGAGGAGCCGCACCTGGTTGAGTCCAGATCGTGTGGCAGCGGGGTTCGATGACCAGATCTATCGCCAATCCTCAATCTCGGTCGCCGTCGGCAGTCGATAACAGGTCCCGTCGTCGAACAGATTGTTGAGCCAGGTGACGAAACGTGTGACGTCGCTCGCCCACATGCCGGTTGCCGCAGCGTCGGCGGCGGGCGATGCAGCGTCGCGTATTGCCTCGGCGGGCATGGGACTGCCTGCCGCCTGCTCATCGCGAGCGAACGCGGCGTACAGATCGCGGGAGACGGGGTGGGCACACATCGCGATGTCCTCGTTCAGCCAAATCACTTCGCGTAGGCTCCGAGCCGCCTTCACGCCAGCGATCAAGCGATGGCGAGCTGAATCGTCGTCAGGGCGACTGGTGAGCAGCGCTTCGAGCTGCGCCCGGATGGCCGGGTCAAGGGTGCGGGCTTCCTCGGCGCAGTCGAAAGCCAGCGACAGAGCCCGGACGGTGCCGGTGTTCAGGCAGGCGGTGACGACAGGGGTGGCGTCGGCGTTCGCGGCCCACAGAAGGGTGGTCTCGCGCCACCAGGGGTCGTCGACACCGCCGATGAGACGGTCGAGATCTTTATCTCCGATCTGGGCGGCGGCCAAGTATTCCTGCAGGGTGAGGTGTGCGAAGGCGTAGCGGCCGTGCTCGCGTTCGATCAGCAGACCGCTCTTGCGCACCTCGTCGAGGAAGTCGGCTGGGGTCACTTCCGTCGCGGCACCGCGAAGGTCGGATGCGATGGCGTCGCAGGCGGCGGCGATGGGGATGTCGCGGATTCGCTCGCACATCATCGTCAGGGCGAGCCCCTGCATGATGTGTTCCTTCTGTGGCCCGCGAAGCCCCATCCGGTCGGCCAGACCCTTGGCCTCCCGCCTCCTGTGCACCAGTACCTGGCACATCTCTCCGTACAGGGCGGCACGGCTCCCAGGCAGGGCGTCGCGGTACCGATGCACGTTCGCGATCATTGTCAGCAGAAGCGGGTTGGCGGCCAGATCGTACAGCCCCGGCCTGGAGCGCAGTCGGCGGAGTAGATCATCGGCCTTGACCGTTGCCTGGACCCGCACCGGCCTGCCGCTGGCGCCAAGAGCGCGGCACTCGATCGCGTAATACCAGTTGTGCAGGAATTGCCTTATCTGCTCGCCGGTGAATCGACGCACCTGCAGGACGTCGGCGTTGGGCAACGGGTTGGCCAGGTAGCCGTGCGGGCGGGAGGTGACGAGGTAGGCGTTGCGCGGGTAGCGCTGGATCTGCCGCCTGATCCAGGCGACGACCTTGACCCGGTCCGTTTCGTCGGCGACCTCGTCCAGGCCGTCCAGCATCACCAGGCAGCCGCCCTTGTCGAGGCGGTGGTCGAGCCACGATGCCGGCGTCTTACCGTCCACCCATCCGGCCGTGGCCGCGACCTCGGCCAGCGTGCCGGGGGTGTCGGGCAAAATGCCCTCGGCGTGATCGCGCAGATACAGCAGTACCGGCAGCCGCCTGCGTCGCAGGCCGCGCTGACAGAGCGCCAGGGCGGTACTGCGCATCAGGGTCGTCTTGCCGGACCCGGGACCACCGATCACCGCGAACACCTGATGGTCGCCGTTCAGAAAGGATGACAGCGTTCGCCGTTCTCCCGGAGGCGTGACCGCCTGGCCGACATACGGCTCGCTCGCGGCATGGTGCGCTGGTTGCGGCGCCAGACTCACATCCACATAGATCTGCCTCATGCCCAGCACGAACTCGGCCTGAGTGGCGACCCCGACCGTCTCCATCGTCCGGACACTGTCCCGTAGTTGACGCAGGTAGACGCTGCGCCGCCCCCGTGCGGGGAGCCGAACTCCGGTGGTGCCGGGTCGTTGACCCACCGACGCGTCCGGGCTGAACACCTCGGCATACAGCGCGGACATGACCGCCACCGCTGCCGACAGATACAGCCAACTCGGGTGCAGTTCGCCGTCGGTCAGCACCTGACTCGTGACGACCGATAGCGCGACCGTACTCGCCGCCCCGGTCACGATCCTTGCGATCACCTTGAGGCGACTCATCTACCCCGTCCCCTAATTCTTGCCGACCGACAGAATCCAGCCAACACGAGCACGAAGGAGATCACCGCATCTCAGTGTAAAAACGACCTGATTGTCAAATATGGACATCCTTCTGGCGAGATTTCGGGCGCTCTCCTTATTGGGGATCTACGATGTCGCTGAGCTTGGCGGCGGTGTCCGCATAATCGACGGCGAGATGTGATCATGGCTTGAAAGTCAGGACGCTGCACTTCGGCGTCGCTCCCTAGTCGAACTCATCCATGTTTCTCGCGAGGAGTCCATCTCCGGGGGAATAGCGATGCGCGGCCGCCTCGGTTGCCCCGTCGCGGCTATGGAGCATTCCGATCCGGCCCAAGAGCTTACGAAGGCGGGAAACCGCTTCATGGTGACGTTCGTGCTGGGCAGTGGGTGCCAGATCGCCGGGCAGGGCGGCCTACGAGGTAGCCGTTGCGCGGGACACCCACCCCAATCTGCGGCTGATCAAGGTGACGTTCGCGCAACACGCCCGACCACTGGAGAGCACGCCGGCTGCGGACGAGGCAGGTGATCTGACGCACCGGACCAAAAAGGTAACGTTTTCTAATCATCTCCACTTAATGGACATTCGGAATCCCGAGAAGAAGGCTGTATAAGGGGTTCTGGGAGACCTCGCCATCCGAGTTTTGTCGGTGCCCCTTGTTAGCGTTGGTCTCGTGGAAAAGACACGGCTGCCGATTCCGGCGGGCCTGGCGATTATGCCGCCGGGGCCGGAGTTGGCGGCCGTGCTGGCCGATATCGACTTGAGTCGTTTGGGCGGCCTCGACTGTGTCACTGTCATGCAGGCTCAACATCGTCAGGCTTCGCATGAGCAGGCGCGGTTGATGGCGGCGATGGTGGAGGTCGCGGTCTGCGGCATCGGTCCCGACGACGCGCTGCCCCGCATGGATGCCCCGGATGAGTTTTCCGCTGATGAGATCCGTGGTGCGCTGGTGTGGACCCGCGCGGCCGCCACCGCGCAGTTGTCGCTCGCCTGGGATCTGCGGTGCCGGTTGCCCCAGGTGTTCGCCTCGCTGGAGCGCGGTGTCATTGACGTGCCCAAGGCCAAGGTGTTTTCCGACTGGACCAGCGGCCTGACCGACGACCAGGCCCGGCAGGTCTGCGAGGCGTTGCTGCCGGCGGCGCCGGAGTTGACCACGGGGCAGTTGACCGAGCAGATCAAAAAGCTGGCGATCGCCATCGATCCTGACTGGGCCCGCCGCCGGTATGTGGAGGCGGTCCGCGAGCGTAAGGTGGTCGGCTACCGCAATGAGGACGGTTCGGCCAACCTGTGCGGCTACCAGTTGCCCGCCGACCGCGCCGCGGCCGCGTGCGCCAATCTCGACGCCCTCGCCAAGAAGATCAAGCGTGCCGGAGACGGCCGCCCGATCGACAGCGTCCGCGCAGATCTGTACCTGGCCATGCTGGACGGCTCCTACACGGGCTGGTCCGAACCCGACATCCTCGCCCACATCATCGCTACCTCTGCGGAAGCCGGGCTCGACCAGCCCGATCATGAGCGCCGCCTCGATGGGCCACCGGTAGCGACGTCACCCAAGCAAAGCGGCCAGGTCGACGATGCCGCGGACATGGGTGGCGGCATTGACCGGGCCGCCGAGCACGGCACTCGAACGGCGCGGCGGGCGGGTGTGGAGATCCGGGTCGAGCTCACGACGTTGCTGGGTCTAGATGATCATCCCGGCGAGTTGCCTGGGTCGGGGCCGGTGCACGCTGACGTGGCGCGGCGGCTGATCCATGACCAGACCGCCGCCGAGTGGCGATACGCGCTCACCGATGACGACGGCCACCTGCGGTATGAGGGAATTACGCGGCGCCGACCAGCCGGTTACCCGTCCCGCTCGGCATCACCATGCCGTGGCGGCATCGTTGAGCTGCAGGTGCGCGTCGCCGTGCTCCGCCAGTTGGCCGCCCGACCAGTCCGGCTCGGCGGATGGGCCAACGTCATCGCTGACTTGATCCGCCAGGCCGATCAGCACGAACGGTCCGAGCGGGCTGACCAGGGTGAGCCCAGTGACCAGCGTGAGCGTGCCAATCAGCCTGACCAGGTTAGCCAGAGTGAGCAGGCCGACCGGTCCGAGCAGTTCGACTACAGGCGTGCCGAGCAGTGCGAGCATCTCGACCAGGACGAGCAACGTGAACGGTGCGTGCGGGCTGGCCAGGGTATGCACGCTGACCTGTGCGGTCAGGTCGACCACAGGCGTGCTGAGCACTGGGAGCAACTCGACCAGCAACGTGAACGGTGCGAACGGACAGACGAGCAAGGACAGGTCGGCCAGGATGGGCGGGCTGGCGCTGGACGTTATGGCCAACGGCACGGCGGTGGGTGGCGCGATCGTACGGCCGCCCAAGAGCGGAAGCCGGACGAGGAGCGTGGGCCGCGCACTCCGGGAAGGCCGCTGCGTCGCCGTACCGAGATCCGCGACCGTACCTGCACGCATCCCCGCTGCCGGGCTCCCGCGCACGGCACCGACGGCGACCATATCCAGGAGTGGGCGCGCGGCGGCGCGACTCACGAGACCAACATCGGCTCGGCCTGCCGCCACGACCACCGGCTCAAGCACGAAGGCGGATGGCGCGTTATCCAGCCGGTCTCCGGTCAGCTGGTCTGGATATCCCGGCTCGGCATCCACTATCGAGTAGCGTCGCCGCTGATCATCCAGCCATTCCCCGATCCGGTTCCACGCGAAGGGGTACCTTCACGCCAGCCCGAAGATCGCGAAGAGAACCCCATGTGGCGGGAGCCGGCCGTGTCGCCCACCAAACCGGAGCGATCACCACCACAACCACCCGACCCGAGCGAACCCGTCCCGTTCTGAACCAACGTTCTGAAGGGGAGGAGCTTCATCATCAGCCGCCTGGTCATCAGCACTGGGCGGCTGGTGGAGCCGGTCCCGATCGTCGGATCTGGCCGTGCCAAGCAAGACACCAACAAACTCGCAGATGACCGGTTGGGCTCGGCGGCCACAACGGGTTCTCCGTGGTCCCATTGCAGAAGGCGCCAAGCGCCGGCGCCCCCACCGCCAAGCCGCCGCGATGCGGCCCCCGTGGCACCGGGGGAGGCGCCGCGTGGTCGCTCCGGCCAAGCCCCGCTTCGCCCACTCCGACGTGGTCACGCAACCGGATCCACATCGCCGGGGTGGGTGGCGCCGGGGAGGGGCTCGGTCAGGGGAGGGCGTTCGCGGCGATGAGGTCGCGGTACCAGTAGGCGCTGTCCTTCCAGGTGCGTTCCTGGGTCTCGTAGTCGACGTGGATCAGGCCGAATCGCTTGGAATAGCCGTACGACCACTCGAAGTTGTCGAGCAGCGACCAGGCGAAATAGCCACGGACGTCGACGCCGGCGGCGATAGCCGCGCCGACCGCCGCGATGTGGTCGCGCAGGTAGCCGATGCGCGCTTCGTCGTGCACTCGTCCGTCGGCCTCCACCTTGTCGTCGAAGGCCGCCCCGTTCTCGGTGATGATGATCGGCAGCCCGGGGTGGTCGCGGTGCAGCCGCCCCAGCAGCTCGGTCAACCCGGTGGCGTCGATGGGCCAGCCCATCTCGGTGTACGGGCCGGGCAGCGGCAGGAACTCGACGTTGTCGCAGGCCACCCAGGGCGAGCCGGGGCCGGAGCCGTGCCCGTCCGCCGTTGAACGCGTCCCGCTGCCGGCCCACTGCCGTACGCGCACGGGGGCGTAGTAGTTCAGGCCGAGGACGTCGAGCGGCTCGGCGGCCGTGGCCTCGTCGCCGTCCCGTACGAAGGACCAGTCGGTGACCCCGGCGGTGTCGGAGAGCAGGTCGTCCGGATATCCGGTACCGAGCATCGGTCCCAGGAAGATGCGGTTGGCGACCGCGTCGACCTGCCGTACCGCCTCCGCGTCGCCGCGTACCTGGTGCAGGTTGAGGGTGACCGAGAGCCGCGCGTCGTCGGAGACCACGCCGCGCAGCGCCTGAACGGCCAGGCCATGCGCGAGGTTGAGGTGGTGGGCAGCGGCGAGCGCCGCGGCCGGATCGCTGCGGCCGGGCGCGTGCACGCCGGCGGCGTAGCCGAGGAAAGCCGCGCACCACGGCTCGTTGAGCGTGATCCACATGTGTACGCGATCGCCGAGCACCCGGCCGATCTGCTCGGCGTACTCGGCGAAGCGCAGCGCCGTGTCGCGGACCGGCCAGCCGCCGGCGTCCTCGAGGCGCTGCGGCAGATCCCAGTGGTAGAGCGTGGCGACGGGCGCGATGTCACGTTCCAAGAGCGCGTCTACGAGCCTGGAATAAAAGTCGGCGCCTTGTTGACTGAGCCGTCCGCCGGGCAGCACTCGGGGCCAGGAGATGGAGAACCGATAGCCGCGCAGGCCGAGCGCCGCCATCGCCGCGACGTCCGCCGTCCAGCGGTGGTAGTGGTCGTCGGCCACGTCGCCCGTGTCGCCCGCGAGGACCTTGCCCGGCGTGTGGCTGAAGGTGTCCCAGATCGACGGCTCGCGGCCGTCCTCGTCGGCCGCGCCCTCGATCTGGTACGCCGCGGTGGCCGAGCCCCACATGAACCCGGCGGGAAACTCAGTGCTGGCGCCGTTGGACATCAAAGGGCCTCCTCGAGCGTGATGACCAGCGTGTCAGCGCCGGCCTGGACGACCGTCCCATCGTCGCACCTGGCGGCCGTACCGCCCCGGACGTCGGCGATACGCGGAACGCCCACGAGCAGGAAACGCCAGGTAGGCCCGGTGCCCGCCGCTTCCACCCGTATCACGCAGTTTTCACGGGTCGTCACGAACGTGGCGGCCGCGTCGCCGCTCGCGGCGGGCACGACGGTGGTGACGCGGGCGCCGTCGGCAAGCTCGTACGCCCGCAGCGTCACCCCGTCCGCGTAGTCGTAGTCGGGGCGGTCCACGACCGCGCCCTCGGGGATCACCGCGCCCGGCCGGACCAGCAGCGGCACGCTCAGCACGGAGTGGTGCTCCCGCACCCAGCCGGGGCCGCACACCCGCCGCCCCGTCAGGTAGTGCGTCCACGTCCCCGCCGGTACGTAGTACGACACGTCCCCGGCGGGCGAGAAGACGGGCGCGACCAGCAGGTCGTCGCCCAGCATGTACTGTCGCTCCAGGTGCGTGCAGGCCGGGTCGCCGGGAAACTCCACGATCATCGCGCGCATGATCGGGATGCCTTCGGTGTAGACCTGGCGGGCCGCGCCGGCGAGGTAGGGCATCAGCCGCATCTTCAGCCGGGTGAACGTCCGCAGCACGTCGACGGATTCCTCGTCGAACAGCCACGGCACCCGGTAGGACTCGTTGCCGTGCAGCCGGCTGTGCGAAGACAGCAGCCCGAAGGCGATCCACCGCTTGAACAGCGCCGCGTCCGGGGTGCCCTCGAAGCCGCCGATGTCATGGCTCCAATAGCCGAACCCCGACATGCCGAGCGAGAGCCCACCGCGCAGGTTCGCGGCCATCGCCTCGAACGTGGACTCGCTGTCGCCGCTCCAGTGGACCGGGAAGCGCTGGTTGCCCGCGGTGGCCGACCGGGCGAACACGATCGCCTCGCCCTCGCCGCGTCGCTTGCGCAGCAACTCGAAGACGGTCTCGTTGTACAGGTACGTGTAGTAGTTGTGCATCCGTTCCGGATCTGAGCCGTCGAAGTACGCCACGTCCTCGGCCGGGATGCGCTCGCCGAAGTCGGACTTGAAGCAGTCGACGCCCATGTCGAGCAGCGCGTCGAGTTTCGCCGCCCACCACTCCCGCGCCTCGGGATTGGTGAAATCGACCACGGAGCATCCCGGCTGCCACAGGTCCCACTGCCACACGTCGCCGCTGGGCCGCTTCAGCAGGTAGCCGCGGGCCTGGCCCTCGGCGAACAGCGGAGACCGCTGCCCGATGTACGGGTTGATCCACACGCAGATCCGCAGGCCCTTGTCCTTGAGCCGGGCCAGCATGCCGCGCGGGTCGGGGAAGACCCGTGGGTCCCACTCGAAGTCGCACCAGTTGTACTCGCGCATCCAAAAGCAGTCGAAGTGGAACACCGACAGCGGCAGGTTTCGTTCGTTCATCTCGTCGATGAAGCTCGTCACCGTCGCCTCGTCGTACGACGTCGTGAACGAGGTGGACAGCCACAGACCGTACGACCACGCGGGCACGCGCGGCGGCCGCCCGGTCAGCGCGGTGTACTTGCGCAGGATCTCCCTCGGGGTCGGGCCGTAGATGACGAAGTACTCCAGCGACTGACCCTCGACGCTGAACTGCACCCTGGACACCGCCTCCGCCGCCACCTCGAACGACACGAGGCCGGGGTGGTTGACGAAGACGCCGAAGCCGGCGTTCGTGAGGAAGAACGGAACGTTCTTGTACGCCTGCTCGCTCGCGGTGCCGCCGTCGGAGTTCCAGATGTCGACGGTCTGGCCGTTCTTGACGAGCGGGCCGAACCGTTCACCGAGCCCGTAGACGCAGGTGTCGATGCCGATTTCGAGTTGCTCGCGCACGTAGTGCCTGCCCCCGTCGGTCTCGATGAACGCGGTGGCCTTGGGCAAGACAGTGGTCAGCGCCGGCCTCCCGTCGGCTGGGGCGCCGTCGGCTGGGGCGCCGGCCACGAAGTCGACGTGCCAGCCCTCGCCGCGCCCGACGCGTACCGACAGCGCACCCGAGGTGAGCCGGGCGACGGACTCGGCCACCGACACCTCGATCTCCGGCGGCACCGGGTCCGGCAGGCCGGCGTCCTGCAGCTCGAAGCCGGGGCGGCGCGGCACCTCGCCGGCGAAATGCGTGATCTTGACCCCGATGACGTCCGGCAGCGGCGACGAGTACGTGATCGTGGCGAGCGGGCCGAGGAGGGTGTCGCCGCGGTGCCGGATCCGCCGGGTCGGCGCGTAGACCGTTAGCTTGCCCGGCTCTTCGGCCACGTCGCGGACCTCGACCGGATGCATGGCATGCACGCCGGGACGCATCCTCCAGTACCCATCGGTGAACTTCATCGGCTGCCTTTGCCTTTCGTGGCGATGGAATCTAGCGGCTACTTGATCGCGCCGACGGTGAGGCCGCGCGACAGCGTCCGTTGGAAGATCAGGAAGAAGACGAGGGTGGGGATGATGCCGAGCAGCGCGGACGCGCTCGACATCGTGGCGTCCATGAGCCGCTGGCCCTGCAGTACGCCGAGCGCGACGGAGACCGTCTGGTTGTCGTTGGAGATCAACATCACCAGCGGGATCAGGAACTCGTTCCAGGTCCAGATGAAGTAGAACACCAGCAGCACGATGATGGTCGGCCGGCTGATCGGCACGACGATCCGCCATAGCACCTGCCACCGGCTGGCCCCGTCGATGCGCGCCGCCTCCAGCAGCGGCCGTGGGAAAGCGGCCAGCACGGACGACAACAGGTAGGTGCCGAACGCGCTCTGGATGACCGTGAACACGATGATCACGCTGTATCGGGTGTCGTACAGGCCCACCTGCTTGAACAGGTAGTACAGCGGGTAAACCAGCGACTCCTGCGGCAGCATGTTGGCCATCAGCACCATGACCAGAAGCCACATCCGGCCGGGGACCTTGCCGATGCCCAGCGCGTACGCGTTCAGCACCGAGATGATCACGCCGGCGATGGCCACGACGCCGCTGATGATGATGCTGTTGAGAAGCTTGTCGCCGTAGTCGACCCGGTCCCAGAAGTCCTTGATACCTTCCAGATACACGCCGTTGGGGACCGCGAGCGGTCCCTCAGCCGAGTACTCCTGCGGCGTCTTCAGCGCGTTGAACACGACGATGACGAACGGGACCAGCATCACCACGGCGAGCACGGTCAGCGCGGCGAGCACCGCGTAGCTCGACGGGTTCCGGCGGCGGCGCCGCGACGGCGTCGGGCGCGGCCTGGCGACGGCCCGGCGCGGCGGAGCCTGGAGCAGGGTCACCGGTTGCCCCGCTTAGCGCTCACTGTGCCTCCTCCTGGCTTCGTGCCTGTACGCGGATGAAGCCGATGGCGAGCACGATGGTGATGATGGTCAGCACGCTGGCGATCGACGCCCCGTACCCGACCTCGGTCTTTTCGAAGAAGTTCTGGTACGAGTAGTAGGAGGGCACGTTGGTGGCGCCGCCCGGTCCGCCCTTGGTGAGCACGTAGATCTGCGGGAACGACTTGAGCGAGTAGATCGTGGTGATCAGCAGCACCACGAAGATCTCCGGGCGGATCTGCGTGACCGTGATGTGCCAGAACCTGCGCCACCACGACGCGCCGTCGAGTTCGGCCGCCTCGTACAGGGACGGGTCGACCCGTTGCATCCCGGACATGAAGATGACCAGCGGGAACCCGATCTGGAACCAGACCATGACCACCATCACGCTCCACATGGCGGTCTTGGGATCGCCGAGCCAGTCGTGCGCCAGCGAGTCCAGGCCGACGGCGGCCAGCAGCCGGTTGGCGGCGCCGTCCTCCGGTGCCATGATCCAGCTCCACACGATGCCGGCGACCACGATGGGCAGCAGCTGCGGCAGGTAGATGCAGGCGCGGAGCACGCTGGCGGTGCGCGGGCCGAACCGCCGGGCGATGACGTCGCTCAGCGCCGCCGCGAGCACGAGACCGATGGCCGCCGGGATGAGTGACATCGCGACGACCAGCCCGAACTGGTGCCGGAACGACGCCCAGAACTCACCGTCCTTGGCCAGCTCCCGGTAGTTGTGCAGGCCGGCCCAGTCCGGTGTGCCGACCCCTGCCCACCGGGTGAAGCTGATCCCGACGTTCATCGCGAAAGGGATCGCGATGACGCCGGCGAACAGCACAAGACCGGGGAGCAGGTACGGCAGGTAGGCCAGCCGGCCGTGCGCCCTGACCTTCACGCGCGGCACGTGGGTCATGTGGGTCACTTGGGCAGGCCGTTGTCGTAGGCCTTCTGCAGGTCGGACAGGACCGTGTCGGGGGAGGCGCTGCCGTTGATCAGCTTCTGGGTCTGCGACACGAGCGTGTCGTAGAAGCCCGGCACCGGCCAGTCGGGGTAATACGCGAGCGCGTTTCGCTGGATCAAGGAGTCGTAGGTCTGGATCAGTTCCTTGG